>CALGEI010000167.1 GCA_937881575.1 uncultured Flavobacteriales bacterium
CCCATGATGATACAATTGGTAATAATGAGGCCTACGAATACAGATAGTTTTTCTGAAATATCCGGTTGGAAGGCCTGTAGTACTTCATCTACAATGATGACCAAAGAGGCCACAACGACCAATTGTACGATGATGCGAATCCGGTCTGGAACCATATTCCGCATCAACGAAATGATGACGTTTCCGCCAATCATAACAAACAACACAGACAAGCTCATGATGACCGCTTGCTGCAATTGCACTGTAATTGCCAATGCTGAACAAATCCCCAAAACCTGCACTGTAATTGGGTTGGAGTCGTTGAGCGGATCAGACAGTAGCTTCTTGTTCTTTTTGGAGAACAAAGACTCTTTCTTCTGAGTGACCGCGGGAGTGGTTTCCGTGCTCATCTTTGTGCGCGGGTTTGAGATTGAGATTCAAAATAGCGGAGGTATACCGCCAACGTTCGGTTGATCATTTCATCCACACCTTTCGACGTGATGGTGCCGCCCGTAATGCCATCGACACTGTTCTCGTTCGTTGGAGCACCTCCTTTCAAAACGGAGAAGAGCAACGGACCTGCGGTGTTCAACTTCTTCCCACGAAACTTATCCGTGAAGAAACCTTCCTTAATTTCCGCACCAAGACCTGGCGTTTCCGTTTTGTGATCAAAATTGGCACCGTAGATGGTCGTCATGTCGTCTTCCAAGGCCACAAATCCCCAGATGGGACCCCACAAACCGGAACCGACCAAAGGGACGACATACAAGTCTTGGTTGTCCTTGGAGCAACGATAGAGCGGAAACTGCAAATTCGAAGATTCCAAAATGGCTTGAAGCGCCGCAGCATCCCCATCAGCTGATTTCACCGCTGTTTTGATTTGAGCTCGATAATCTTTCATGACCTCAATGCTGAAGGGGTCCTGCTTGTCCTTAGAATTCACCGGCTCCACCGTAGCATTGACTTGTTGCCCTGAACCATCGATGGAAACACGCTCCACGACAAAGTCCGTGAACAACTCGCCCGCATTCTCTCGATTCGCTTCCACCCCAATAGCGGAAAGAATGTTCATCATTTTCTTGTCTGCTGCGTTGGCATCTTGGCGATCCTTCAAAGACAAGGAGGTATACGCCAACGATGTTCCAACTACGATGACCATCACAATGGAGAAGCCAAACGTATAAACCGTGCTGTTTTTATTGATTGCCATGTCTCCAGATTTATGCGGTGGCACGTAGTTCGGCTGCAAGGGTCGCGCGTTTCTCACGCTTGCTCACATTGCCTTGAATCACATAGTGATCGATGAGTGGCGCCATGACATTCATGAACAGAATGGCCATCATCACACCTTCAGGATAAGCCGGATTGAATACCCGGATCATAATGGATAAGAATCCACCTAAAAAGCCGTAAATCCATTTTCCGCGCTCTGTTTGAGAGGCGCTCACGGGATCAGTCGCCATGAACACCATACCAAACATAAACCCTCCCATCACCACTTGATGAATCGGAGGCAGTGTCATGTATGCATTCATACCCATGAGGTTGAACAGGAACGCCATCACCAGACCACCCGCTAAAAAGGAGCTCATGACTTTCCAACTGCCTATGCCCGTCCAAATGAGGAGCGCCGCACCAATCAAAATAGCCAATGCTGAGGTCTCACCGATTGAACCCGGAATCAAACCTAAGAAGGCATTGCTGAAGCTAAACATTCCACCCGGCTGGAACATGCCCATGACCGTAGTAACGTCCGCGTCCATCATGGGTTTGCCAACTGTCGAGGCCAAATGTCCCAATGCGGTGGCCCCCGTATAACCGTCTACAAGCAGACCATCCGCTTTGGAAGTGGCCACTTCATGAATCCAAATTTCTCCAGAAAGCTGTTTTGGGTATGCGAAAAACAAGAATGCCCGGGCCGTCAGGGCCACGTTCAAGATGTTCATTCCCGTTCCTCCAAATACTTCTTTGGCTATGATGACCGCAAACGCAACAGCAACCGCGACCATCCACAAAGGCACGTCAATGGGCATGATCAACGGGATCAACATACCAGAAACGAGGAAGCCTTCATTGATGCTGTGGTTTCGCATGCCTGCAAACAGGAATTCAATGCCCAAACCGACCCCATAGCTCACAACCACAAGCGGCAACACCTTCCAAGCTCCAATCAGCAGCTTGTCCCAAATCATGTGGTTCCAAGGATCAGCCAAACTGATGTCTCCAATAGACAACAAGTATTGATGTCCCTGATTCCATGTTCCGAAGAGCAACGCCGGAACCAAAGCCAAAATCACCAAGAACATGGTACGCTTCAAATCCACTCCGTCACGGACATGAACTCCATTCTTGTTGGTATGGCCTGGAGTAAAGGCAAACGTTTCGAGCGAGTCATAAACCACCCAAAACTTGCTCAGTTTTCCTCCCTCCTCAAAGTGAGGACGAATTGAATCCAAGATGTTGTGCAATGCTTTCATGATCTCTGATTAACCAAGTTCTTTCTTCAACATGTCCAAACCATCTCGAACTACCTTTTGAACAGCAATCTTCGATGTGCAGGCGTATTCACAAAGAGCAAAATCTTCAGGCGCTACTTCATAAATACCGAGCTTCTCCATCCCATCAATGTCATTGGCCATAATGCTCTTAATGAGCTGCACGGGATAAATGTCAAACGGGAACACCGGTTCATATTGACCGGTCACCACAAACGCGCGTTCTTCTCCATTGGAATTGGTATCCATGGTGAATTCCTTCGATTTGGGCATGAGCCAGGTAGGGTAGCTTCTCGAAAGAGAAAACTTATTCAATCCTGGGCTCAACCAACCGTCTGTCAATAAGAATTTTGGCTGATTGCCTTCTGGGAGCAAGCATACTTGATGATGCAGGCTACCCAAATAACCCGCAGCCCCGGCATCTGTTCCTGTTAGGGGATCACCGGAGATATAACGGGTGTTTTCTGTGTCTGAATGTCCCGCAACCAATGTGCTCAATGCGCTTCCGACCAGGGTGCGCATGTGCTGTGGTTTTGGATGTTCTGAACCTCCTGCTCCGACAACACGAGTCGGCTGGTAGCTGCCTTGAGAAAGCAAGACTCCCAAATTCGCAACATCTTCAGCATGCATGGTCCACAACGTCTCCCCTTTGTTGAGCGGCGCAGCATGGTGGATTTGAACCCCCACATTGCCCGTTGGATGCGGCCCCTCAAACTGAGTCAGCTCAGCGCCCTTGATGTCCGCAAAAAGTCGGTCACCTGAGCGCACACCGATGTGCACTCCCTGCTTCCCTGCCAATTGCCCCAGCGCGTAAATGCCCGTTTGAAAGTCCGCCATGCGTCCTTCCAATACAACCGACATCTCAGGCGCTAAAGGAGCAGAGTTGAAACCGCTAATGTGGATACTCCGCGGATGATCCGCGGGATCTGCAGCGATCGCAAACGGTCTTTGCTGAACAAAGGCAAAAAGCCCCGAATTCAGCATAGCCCCTAAAATAGCTGTTCGATCAGCCGTTTTTGGGTCTAACGTCGCGAATGATTCCGCTTCTCCCCGTTGATTGGCCTCAATGAGTACCGCCAAGATTTTGCGTTTCTCACCACGAACGACGCTTTTCACCACCCCACTCGTGGGACTGGTGAAGAGCACAGAAGGGTTGTCTTTGCTGAAAAACAGCGGACTACCTGCCTTAACAGCATCGCCTTCTTTGACGCGAAGTTTTGGTATGACCCCAGTAAAATCTGGGGGTTGAACAGCGTATACAGCTGCTTTTGGAGCATCGACAATAGAGGACGACGGGCGACCTTTTAATCGAATGTTAGCTCCTTTTCGGATCCTTATCGTGCGGGACATCAGCTCACGAATGTTTACTTTTCGGGGCGCAAAGGTAGGACTGAGAATCGGTGAAATCCCTATAATTTGCTCACAGAATTAACGTCGACATGTTGCTAAAGAGAGAATCTACCTTTTTGAGGGCGCAGAAAGCCTCCAACTGGATATCAACCCCCGCTTGGCGTGGGCGAACATTCCTAGCTGTTTGGCTTTTGACCGCTGGCTGTTGGCCGTTGACCACCTTGCACGGTCAAACCAAGCCCTTCCCCATCTCGCATGCAGCCATCGACTTGCAGACAATACTGCTTCACCCTCAAGGTCTGCCAGCCGAACTCCCCTTTATTGCATTGGACTCAGGGGTTCTAGAATTTAAATTCGACGACCTGAGCAGCGCCTACAGAACACTGGAAATTCGCTGGAAGCACTGCACTTTTGATTGGTATGACTCTCCAGACCTCATCCCATCAGACTTCATTCAAGGCTTTACATCTCTCAGCCTTAACAATTTCGAAGCCAGCTTCAACACCCGAGTTGGCTACACACATTATTCCCTCGAATTTCCCAACGATCTCATGCGGTTTGACAAAAGCGGCAATTATGTCCTGGAGGTCGTCGACCCTTCAGAACCCGAAACACCTTTGATTCAGAGGCGATTTGTCGTTTATGAAAATCTAGTCGACATCGAATTGAATGTGCAAGAGGCCAAATCAATTCCGCTCAAACGCACGCACCAAGAATTGGATTTTGCCATTACCCACAGTTCGGATCGTTTTGTGATACTCGATGCTTATGATGCCCTGCAAACAACCCTCTTGCAAAACGGTCGATGGGATCAGGCCATTTCTGGATTGGAGCCGGTATTTGTTAAAGGTGAAGAGGTCGTATTCAGCCAACAGGGAGAAAATCCATTTGAAGGCGGCAACAGCTGGCGGTTTGCCGATTTGAAGAGTCTTCAGTACATCAGCCAGGGGCTTGACCGCATTGAAGAAGGGCGACTGCACACCCACATGCATTTGGAAACCGATGAATTGCGCACTTACGCCTTCCACCAAGCGCGGACAGATCTCAATGGTGCCTATGTTGTTTCCAATGAGCGTCAAGACGACCACACCGGCGGGGATTATGTCATGGCCCATTTTAGCTTGGCTTGCTTCGACCCCTACCCTGATCAAGATGTATACGTCTTTGGGCAATGCTCCGATTGGATGTTTCCATTGACACACCGCATGGAATGGAATGACCAGAGCCGACGCTATGAGCTGGCCTTGTTTTTGAAACAAGGGTATTACAATTACGCTTACTTAACCCGACCGAAATGGGCCGCCAACCGACATGATTCGGAAGCCTTGACGGAAGGGGCTGCACGGACATCCACCATCGAGGGGTCCCATGCGGCTGCAGACAACAGCTACCAGATCATCGCATATTATTGGGACGACTCCGGTTACGACCGAGTCATTGGCTTCCAACCAGGGCGTTCCGCTGTTTATTGATGACAAGCGGTTCGGTGCTTACCTTTCTCCCGTGAAATCTCAACGCATATTCTTAACCGGAGCTTCCAGCGGCATTGGCGCTGCTACCGCCCGTTTATTGGCCCAGAAAGGCCACCGTCTAATCCTCATCTCTCGAGATCTGAGTGCCATGAAAACCTGGGCTGAATCGTTTGAAAACAACCAAGTTCTGGTGCATGAAGGAGATACAACTGATGCCGAATCCATGCGATTGGCAGCTCAAGAAATGATGGACCGATGGGGTGGCATCGATGTGTGCATTCCCAATGCAGGAGTGGGTGTTTTTTCTCCGCTCTCGGAAGCCAAATTGTCTGATTGGCATCGCATGGTTGATGTCAATATCAAGGGTGTACTGAACAGCATACATGCTTGCTTGGATGCGCTCTTGGAAAACAAAGGGCAAGTGATTCAAATTGGCTCGGTCGCCGCTCGGAGTGTGTTTCCCAACAGCGGCGTTTATTGCGCAACCAAACATGCTGTGCTCGCATTGAGTGAATCCCTTCGAATTGAATTCCGAGACCGCCTCGCAGTGACGACGATCAATCCAGGTGCTGTGAACACTGCTTTCATTGATCAAACGACCAACACCGAATTGCGCGAGTCTTACCGGCCTACGTTCGACCAAGGCATGGCCCCTGACTTCATCGCAGATGCCATTCTTCTTGCAATAGAATCCAAGGGCCGTGGAATCTTCAGTGAAATGACCGTTCGTCCAGATTTGCGATGAACCTGGTTTTCCTATCCAGCTCCACGGGTTGGGGAGGACTCGAGCAAAACTTGTTGCGCTATGCCCGCTGGATGCTGGAATCAGGACACGACATCACCATCATGACCGTCGACGGAACGCCTTTGCATCAACAGGCAGCAGCGCGTCATTTGCCCATCACCTTGATACACCGTCAACAAAGACATCTTCCTTGGCGGGCAGCATTGAAATTGCGGAAACGCCTCATCGCTCGCCAAACCGATTTCATTTGGATACGCGACCCGCGGGATTTGCCGTTGGTGAGCCTGGCCGTGAGCCGATTGACATGCCGTCTGATTTTCCAACAAGGGATGCAAATTGATCGGCCCAAAAAGAAACCTTGGCATCGATGGCGGTTTGCAAAAATCGATCACTGGGTTACACCGCTGAAAATTCTCGAAGCGGAAGCCCTGCAGAATACGCCTTTGAAACCTCACCAAATTGTCCGCATTCCCTTGGCCTTGGAGCCTGAATGGTTTGAGCTGTCAGAGGAGCAAAGTGTCGCACGTAAGAAATTGGGTATTGCCAATGGCATCCGTGTAGTCGGATGCTTTGGAAGGCTAGACCCACTCAAGGGTCAAGACATGCTGCTCCAAGCTCTTGAGACCGCGGTCGATTGGCACGCGCTGATCATTGGAGAAAATACCGCCAATACCGAACAAAACTGGGGATTGGAGTTGCGGGCTCAAGCAAAATCACGCGGGCTCGAGGATCGCGTTCATTGGCATGGCCAAATGGACTCTTTGCATACCGCTTATGCCGCCTGCGATGTTTACGCCATGTGCAGTGTCAGCGAAACTTTTGGCATGGTCACGTTAGAAGCTTTGGCCTCGGGTCTTCCGGTGATCGGAACGGACAGCGGAGGCACTTCTGAATTGTTGGGGCATGGGAATCAGGGCGCATTGATTCCATCGGGCGATTCCGTCGCTTTGGCCCATGCGCTTCAATACCATCAAAACATCCCGCGACCTTCCAAACAAGATTTGATTTCTTACCATAAAAGCGCAGCCGTTGAAAGTTGGTTGAAACTCCTTGACGGACCTGCACGTCCCGCTTCGTAAATTTGCCGGGCCATGGGGAAAATCCAAGACGAAATCGCCAAGCGGCGAACCTTTGCCATCATCAGTCACCCGGATGCGGGCAAGACGACTTTGACGGAAAAATTCCTGCTGTTCGGCGGTGCCATTCAGACTGCCGGTGCGGTGAAAAATAACAAAATCACCAAGACAGCGGCGTCCGACTTCATGGAAATTGAGCGTCAACGGGGCATCTCCGTCGCCACTTCCGTGATGGCCTTCAACTACAGGGATCGGCTCATCAACTTGCTGGACACGCCCGGCCACAGGGACTTCGCTGAGGATACCTACCGCACGTTGACCGCCGTTGACAGCGTCATTTTGGTCATTGACTGCGTCAAAGGCGTCGAGGCGCAAACCGAGCGACTCATGGAAGTGTGTCGCATGCGCAAGACACCGGTCATCATTTTCATCAACAAAATGGACTTGGAGGGCCAAGACCCCTTTGATTTGTTGGATGAACTTGAAGTAAAGCTGGGCATTCAAGTCCGCCCTTTGAGTTGGCCCATTAGTGGAGGGCACTCGTTCAAAGGTGTTTACAACCTGTACGATTCCGAACTGCGTTTATTCAACCCAGACAAAACCAAGATCGCCAAAGACGTGGTGTCCGTCGAAGACATTCAAGATCCAAGCCTCAACGATTTGGTGACCGAACCATTCGCCAACCAGCTCCGGGAAGACGTCGAATTGATCAATGGGGTTTATGAAGAATGGGACTCCCAGCCCTATCTCGATGGAGACTTAGCTCCCGTATTTTTTGGGAGTGCTGTCAACAATTTCGGCATCCAAGAAATGTTGGATACGTTCATCGACATTGCCCCTGACCCTTGCCCTCGCCCAGCCGATGCCCGTGATGTTCACCCGGAAGAAGATGCGTTCTCGGGCTTCATCTTCAAGATTCATGCGAACATCGACCCCCGGCATCGTGATCGCATTGCCTTTTTGCGCGTTTGCAGTGGTCAATTTCAGCGCAACACATTCTTCTATCACACGCGTTTGGGGAAGAAACTGAAGTTCGCCAACCCGGCCACTTTCTTAGCTCAAGACAAGAGTGTCGTGGAAGAAGCTTGGCCTGGTGATGTCGTTGGACTTTACGACACAGGCAATTTCAAGATCGGCGATACGTTAACCGAAGGTGAAATCCTTCAATTTCGTGGCATTCCCAGTTTTTCACCAGAAATCTTCAAGGAATTGGTGAACCTCGACCCCATGAAAAGCAAGCAACTCGAAAAAGGCATCCAACAGTTGACTGACGAGGGCGTGGCCCAGCTCTTTATTCGGGAATTGGGGAATCGGAAAATTGTCGGAACAGTTGGCGAGCTTCAATTCGAAGTCATCCAATACCGCTTGGAGCATGAGTATGGAGCAAAATGTGAATTCCAACCCAAACGGTATTACAAAGCTTGCTGGATCCTCAGTGACAATGAGAGCAAACTGGAAGAATTCAAACGAATCAAAGGCACGGACATGGTACTGGACAAAGACAAGAACGATGTGTTTCTCGCTCCGTCCAAGTTCCTTCTGGACATGGAAATTGCCAATTTTCCCGAATTGGAGTTTCATTTCACTTCAGAATTCAAAACCGCTCAAGTCTAATTGCATGCTCGGCTTTAACTTGGCAACCATGAGAGTATTGAAGCACTGCGTTGTCATGTTCACCTTGTTCTTGAGCATCGACTCAAACCAAGCCGGCGCGCAATCCACGGCGACAGATTCCACCCTCGTCAACGTGGTACAAATCAGCGGCATGGTCGTGACCGGAGATTCACTTGCTCCACTGTCCTTCGCCACTGTTTATCGGATGCGCGACTCCCGAGGTACCATGACAGATGTCAATGGCTTCTTTAGTATTCCTGCACTTGAAGGAGACACGTTGCGTGTTTCCTCGTTGGGATACATCGCACAGGAATTCAGTGTCCCCATGGACCTTCCGCTCCCTCGAATGAACGTCGTGCAGCCGCTGGGAAGGGACACCGTCACATTGGACGAGGCCTTCATCTATCCATGGCCAACACGAGAACGGTTCCGGGATGAATTCATGGAACTGGCTTTATCCAAAGACGCCTATATTATTGGTCAAGAGCGACTTGACCCGGAAGCGCTCTATGACCGCCTAACTGAAGTTGGACGCGACGGCAGCGAAGTTTACTCCTACAGCATGCAGCAACAGGCGATTCAGAACAGCTACAACGGACAACTTCCTCCGATCTCCTTGTTCAATCCGATTGCATGGGCCAAGTTCATCCAATCCTTGCGTGATCGCTAACCGATGAAGCAGGTTCATCAACTTTTAAAAGCATGGCCCCTGGCTTTGGCCTTGATGATTCCGTTGTCTTCTTGGGCGCAAGTCGGGTGGGTTCAAGGAACCGTCGGTTCCATGGACGGGAGCCCACTCCCAGGCGCGACGGTCATCCCATTGGAACAAGTGGCGGCAGGAATGGTCACCGACACCGAAGGACGGTACCTCATCCAACTCGACGCCGATGTACCACAAGCGATTCGATTTGGCTTCGTAGGCTATCGGAATGAAGAGCGGACGATCGCGGTCAATGCCGGTGACACCTTATTCTTAGCCATTCGGTTGACCGCAGGCATCGCACTTGCTACATCAGAGGTTTTTGCAGACGGTGAACGCACCTCCCCTGTTCAACGCATCGACCCCAAGGTGGCCTCGCGCATTCCTTCCCCACGAGGCACCATTGAAGACTTGTTGATCCAAGCTCCCGTCAATTTCAACAGTGAGCTTTCGAGTGGCTACAACGTTCGCGGCGGATCGTTTGATGAAAACCTGGTCTATGTCAATGACATTGAGGTGTATCGCCCTTTTTTAGTACGGGCAGGCCAGCAAGAAGGCTTGTCCTTTCCCAATCCTGACATGGTGGAATCCATCTCTTTCTCGGCCGGTGGATTTGAAGCCAAGTTCGGAGATAAGTTGAGTTCCGTGCTGGACATCCACTACCGAACACCGACCGAAAACAAAACCCGACTCACCGCGAGCATGCTCGGTGCTCAAGTTCAGCAAGACGCGGTAAGTCAGAAAGGTCCGGCAGGCCACCGACGATTCACCCTGAATTCTGGCTTTCGATTTCGGGACAACAGCTACGTTTTGGGCTCACTGGATGAAGGCGGCGAATACCGCCCACGCTATTTGGACCTGCAGACTTTTGCCACCTTCGATCCTGACGGATACGGTCCATGGGAAGTTGAGTTTTTGGGGATGTATGGCCAAAATGACTACCAATTCATTCCGACGACGAGACAGACGGATGTCGGGAGTATCAATGAAGCCTTGCGGCTCACGATCTATTTTGACGGACAAGAGGTGACTTCGTTTCGGACTGGCTTTGGAGCACTGGCCATCAATCGCGTGACCGAAAACACCAAATGGCGCTGGATTGCCTCCGCTTTTTCAACTTCAGAATCGGAATCATATGACATTTTGGGTGCCTATTTCTTGGATGAACTGGAACGTGACTTAGGTTCCGATGAGTTGGGAGAAGCCATGAACAACAAGGGTGTGGGCGCCTTTTTGAATCACGCGCGGAATCAGCTGGATGCAACAGTGTTGAGTACGGCTCTGAAAGGCTCCACCTTCCACACTCCGAGTCAATCATTTTGGGAATGGGGAGCGAAATTTCAGACCGAACACATCACGGACGCCCTTTCTGAATGGTCGCTGATCGATTCTGCCGGGTACATTTCTCCGCATCCTCAGGACAGCATTGGATACATCGACAACGGCCCTGAACAAGTCATTGAATTGAATGACATCATTCGGGCCCAAAATGAAGTCAACTCAGGGCGCCTTCAGGCCTATGTACAAAGCACTTGGAATTGGGAAAACGAACGTGGCGATCTCTGGAAATTCAACCTGGGTATGCGGGCGCATCACTGGTCATACAGCAACCAGCTGGTGGGGGGCCCTCGGGGGCATTTGAGCTTTGCACCTGCCTCCCAATCAAACGACGAGTCTACTGTTTGGAACCTCTCTGCTGGAAACTACTGGCAGCAGCCCTTTTATCGGGAAATGCGTCAATTAGATGGCGCCATCAATCCAGACATTCGCGCTCAACGAGCTCGGCACGCAGTATTGGGAATGGACCGAATCTTCCAGATGTACGGTCGCCCGTTTAAATTGGTGTCTGAGTTGTATTACAAGGACCTCGACTTTTTGATCCCTTATGAAATTGAAAATGTGCGTCAGCGCTATTACGCCAAGAACAACAGCAGCGGATACGCCACCGGTATCGACTTCATGCTCAACGGTGAGTTCATTGATGGCATCCAAAGTTGGCTGAGGTTGTCTGCGCTCAAAACAGCGGAAGACCTCGACGATGATGCTTATTGGCAGTATTACAATGACGAAGGCGCAGCCATCATTCCGGGATTCACACTGAACAATGAGCCTGCTGACAGCAGCCTCATTGAGCCCGGATGGATCCCCCGACAGACGGATCAACGCTTCAATATGAGTTTGTTGTTTCAGGATGAAATGCCAGGCAATGAAGCCTACAAGGTGCTCGTCAGCTTGTATTTTGGAACCGGTCTGCCCTTTGGCCCGCCGTCCTTTGAACGCTACAAGGACGTGTTGCGCACTCCTACGTACCGGCGAGTCGACATCGGTTTCTCACGGGAGTTGTTTTACAACCGGGAAACTACCGGAACAACCCAAGACAGGAGTGGTTTTGTCTCCATTGAAGTGTTCAACATTCTGGGAATCCGAAACACCATCAATCACACGTGGATTGAAGATGTCAACGGAAGGCAATATGCCATCAGCAATTACCTGACGAACCGTCGAGTCAATTTGAAGCTGAGCCTTTCCTTTTAATGCTTGCTTAGCGCAGGATGGACACATATCCCGTTTGCACTTCGGTGCTGACAGATGCATTCTCTTCCTCGCCCCACTGGAAAGTGATGCGGTACAAGTAGAGCTCCGAGTCCAGGAAATACCCATTGACACCGCCAAGCCAAACGAATTCTGGATTCATGGATTCAAATACTTGCACGCCCCAACGGTCGAAGACTTGCACATGAAACCCTGAGACGGGGCAAGATGCTTTGACTTGCCAAACGTCATTTTGCACATCCCCATCAGGCGTAAAGGCATTCGGAGCGTAAAGGCTGCATGGACAGTCGGCACCAAGATTGGAAAAGTCATTGCTGATGGCAAACAATTCCTCGTACACGCAGCCCACAGCATCCTCCACCTCAATCAAGTATTCCCCGATGGGAAGAAACGAAAAGCTCCCTGAGATGGACGATTCCGAACCATTCATGGAATAAGCATAGGGAGCCTCCCCATTGGTGGCACGCACTTCGAGACTGCCATTGTCAAACCACGTGCAGCGAACCGGCTGTTTGGATTCGACCATGAGATTCAACTCGCTTTCGTTCAACACTTCGACTTCTAAACTCCCTTGACAGCCGAACACGTTTTGTACATCCACGGAATAGCTTCCTCCTGACAGTCCCATGAACACCCCCGAATCTTGCCACGAGTCTCCACCGTCATCGCTGTAGCTAAACGAACTTATTTCATTGACCTGAACCTCAATTTGGCCAGCTCCATCGCTGCAATGTTCATGCACAACTGAAACCAACTCGATGCTCGGTTGATCCTGTGCCAAGACCACTGTTTGATTGAATTCGCATGCGTTGCTATCCAACACTTCAATGGTGTAGGAGTTGGAGGCCAACCCTGTGAACGCACCATTGTTTAATTGAACCTCACCGTTCAGAGAATAGCTGAATGGGGACAATCCTCCCTCAATGGAAACCACAACACTTCCATCATTGCCATCACAAGAGACCGTGCTGGTATTGAGGGAGACATCAAAGCCGATGCATAGCGCCTCTTCACAAGAAGTCGTCGAGTTGTTGAGTAGATTTTGCAGACTCTGAGTGACGTAGGTTTCCATTCGGATGACTTGGCCCGCAGAAAACATGAACAAACACGCATCATCGCAATAGTCCATGTAAGACGGCCATAAAATGGGTGCAGTACAATTCACAATGGTCTGGCCGCTGGGACACCCAAATTGAGGACCGTCGGTATTCGGCGTGTCCGCGACGAAGTCATCTCCACCGCACCCCCCAGTGCCCCATGGGTGCTCCAGGAACAAGTAATGACCGACTTCATGCGTAACCGTTCGCCCCAAGTCGAATGTGCCGCTAAGGGTGTTGCCACCACAAGAAACACTCCCGAAATATTGTGGATCACATGTCACACCATCGCCGTTGCCATTGCCTCCGAGCGGAGAATACCCCAAGGTCCCGCCTCCAATCGTCCGAACGAAGAAATTGAGATATCCAGACCAATCCGCGTCATTATCGCCTGTTGTTTGATCCAGAGTGACTGCGTAGTCCCCCTGGTTCAATCCAAATCCACCCGGATGGTTCAACGTTGCCAAGCAGAAACTGATGCACGACTCCCCGTTGTCAATGGAAGGCCACATCGTCGGCTGTGACGCCACCCATTCTGTCAAATCTCCATTCGTAGCGGCAAAGTCCTCATTGAGTGTCTCCACTTGAGACAAAGCCATTTCGATGGCGCAATCAACCGGAATCCCCGTGTTCTGAAAGTGAACTGCTACCGGAATCAAAAGTGGCGCATCGCACTCTATTCGATCCCCTGCGGCGGCATTGACAGCATCCAAGCGATCTAGATGACCTCGCTCATATCCAGGCAATCCCATGAGGTGCGCGTGCACAGAATCTGTACCGCACGTGCGCTGACTCCAGACACTTCCTGTCATCATCAAGCTGAGTGCAAACAACAACCATCCATTTTCATTCTTCACCATGAGCATCAATCTGAATTGGTTTCTAGGCAAAGAACAGAAAGAAGTGCCCATTCGTTGCATCACCGTTAAAAAGACTGAATGAAATGAATAACGTTGTAATTTTCGGACCATGACTCTTGTTGTCTGCACCCTCCGCACAATCAAACTCTCTTCGGTCCTGCTGCTTGCCTTTGGTCAGTTAGCGTCATTGAGTACCTTCAGTCAAACGTATTTCCTCAATGGAGCGGCGACGACTTTAGGAGGCGACTGTTATCAATTGACAACCACCCTAAGCAATCAAAACGGCGCCGTTTGGTATGGTGAATTCATCGATCTAACAACCCCGTTTGAGTTGTCATTCACCATGAATTTCGGGACATTCGATTCCACTGGTGCAGATGGCATGGTCTTCGTTTTGCAAGATGTCGGGACGGATGCTTTAGGGCAAAGTGGAGGTGCATTGGGGTTCAACGGGTTTGACCCGAGTTTTGGTGTTGAGTTTGACACGTGGAACAACGGACAATATGCCGACTTGGTGCAAGACCACATTGGATTTGTGTCTGACGGATCCGTCAATCATGCCCCGCCCACTGGGCTTGGAGGGCCCGTGCAAGCAAGTCTTGACAACATCAACATCGAGGACGGTGAAGATCATCCTGTGAAAATCACATGGGACCCGAACACGCAGATCATTGCTGTCTATTTCGACTGCACGCTTCGCCTAGCGGAAGAGGTTGATTTGATCAACACCATCTTCAATGGTCAATCATTAGTCTATTGGGGCTTTACGGGCAGCACCGGAGGTTCATTCAACAGCCAAAGTGTCTGCCTTTCTGAAAATATCATTGCGAGCGGCCCCGAAACGGTCATATGCCCTGGGGCCTCTGTTGAACTGAATGTCGTCGGGTCTCCCAATTCAAGTTTTTCTTGGGACCCCCCTACTTTTCTTTCAAATCCTGATGAGGCTACGACGTTGTGCACTCCAGATTCCAGCATGGTTTATACCGTCACCTATGCCGGATTTTGTGACGCGCAAATCACCGACACGGTCGCAGTCCTTGTGGAACCTTTGCTGGCATCGGCTGTGGTGACTCCGTCGGATATGCTCACATGCAACGCCCCTGAATTGGAACTCTCTGGCTCATCCAATTTTCCCAACGGGGTCACCTACACCTGGAATAGCGATGACACCGGTAACATCACTGAAAGTCTAGGGCCCACTGCAACGGTCGATGCCGCTGGAATCTACACCTTGGTGGTGGCGAGCGACGACGGAATTTGTACCGATGCCACCAGCATCGAAATCAATGCTGATTTCAGCATCATCGAGGTCAGCCTTGCCCTTTCAGAGTTGCAATTGGATTGCAACACGTCCACTGTAGAAATTAGTGCCACAGCTGAGGCAAATGCTGATTTGGAATGGACCATTCCTCTCGGTGCGGAGTGGGCCTGGTTGGTAGAACCGATCGTGCTTGAAACGAGTACTCCAGGCACGTATGGTCTTTCCTCGACCAACCCGGACAACGGGTGCGTTTTTGAAACAGCCCTTAACATTGAATCGGACTATACCGAACCGATGGTCGAGGCGGGCTGGTCGGACACCATTACCTGCGCATCTCCAGCAGCCAGCATTCAGGATGTTTTGGTTACGCCCACGTCCTATACTCCCCAATACGATTGGTCCTGGAATGCGGATGGCAGTTTGAATGCCGTCGATCCAATCAACCCGGTTGCCTATCAACCCGGGATGTATTATTTGCAAGTCACCTTTGAAGAAAATGGATGCGCGGGGTTCGATTCCGTCTTGGTGTATCAGGATCCCGATGCATTTGTTGATGCCAGTTCCACCACACTTCCCAATGTGATCTCCCCCAATGGCGATGGTAAAAACGAACGTTTCCGGCCATTTCTAGCAAGCAATCCTGAGTTTCCTTTCCTCTCCATTGTGGACCAGTACCAATTGAACATCTTCAATCGTTGGGGCAATGTTTTGTACGAGCACATTGGAGCTCCCGTTGAATGGGATGGTCGCCTCAATGGCAATCTCGCAGCTGAAGGCGTTTATTACATCCAGATGAGCTATTCAATTCTTTGCGGTGGCGAGCAACGCGGAACGTTGCAGGGTGAACTGCACCTCGTGCGGTAAATCGCACACCGTGCACTAAGCTTCGAGAGTCGGCAGTTTCTCCAATGCTTCTGTGAAGTCTGCTTCGGACCAGATCGGAACCGCTTGTGTTTTGCACCGGTCGTACTTGGCGGCACCCATTTTTTCATCCGCCACCAAAAAATCCAATCCCGGAGAGATGTAACGCTTGTAAAACAGCCCTTTGCTTCGGGCCAATTGTTGCAACTCCCTCTTCTTTTTGGGTGAAAAACCACTCAAGATAAAGCGTTGTCCGGGAACGATTTCTTGCAAGGCCACCGTAGGCTCCCAAGACACCAACTCACTGGTATAATCCTCGTGGGTCTTTTTGCGACGAATTTGTTTGTGCTCTGTAGACTTCAGACGATGGACTCCTTGCGTATTGAGCCCATGTTGTTGCCAGCTCATGCCATCGACGAGGGAATCCCAGGAATCAAATTCACGTTCTTGCATGACCTGCGTCACAATGGAAGCGCAAACGCGGGCGTCACTCTCTGGATTGTGATGATCCAAATTCCATTTGAAATGCTTGGCAACCGACTTGATCCCATGCTTCTCCAATTCCGGCCATCCTTTTCGAGCCAAATCCAGCGTGCAAAACATAACGGGCTTCTCCTCCTCGAGGAGGTCGTGGTGCACAAAGGCTGCGGCCAAATGCTTGCATTCCACCATGGAAGCATTGTGCGCTACCAGGGGTGTTCCTTTCAACATCGGTTGAATTTTCTCCCAAATCTGTGGAAACGTCGGCGCAGCAAGTGTATCCTGAAGGTTGTACGAGAAATTCCAACGTTGCCAATCGCCAAAAGCCTCTACAACCGGACGAATTAAGGAGCGAAATTGGGCTATTTCCTTTCCATCTTCCATGACGACAAGACCAATTTCACAGATGTTCCCAACGTCACTTGTGGCACACTCTAAATCCAACGCTACAAAACGATTCCTCCCCATGTGTTCGCTTGAATTAATTCTCTATTGACGCCTCATCCACGCTCACTGACAAATCCGCAATCAATGCGAGTAAGCCAGAATGATCTAAAATTTTCACCTTCAACTCTTCGGCCTTTGACAATTTTGACCCCGCTTTTTCACCGGCCACAAGGTAGGTGGTCTTTTTGCTTACTGAGCCCACCACTTTCCCCCCTTCAATGCGAATCAATTCTGCCATCGATTCTCTGGAAACCGGATGCGTACCTGTGATAACAAAGGTCAATCCAGTCAGCGCTATTCCACGCTTACTGGCCTCTTGTTCATTCAATGCCAACGGCAGCCCCTTGGCTTCTAAACGATCAAGAATTTGCACGAAAGCCCTGTCCTCGAAAGCCGACCGCACACTGCGAGCGATTTCAGGTCCCACGCCATGAATAGCGGCGATAGCGGTCTCATCGGATGTTTTTATGGCAAGAATGTTTTGGAAATGACGTGCGAGTAGCTCTGCCGTTTCCACACCTACATGGCGAATTCCAAGGCCATAAAGCAGTTGACTAAATGACCTGTTTCGGGCTCCATCGATGGCACTCACTAGATTTTTCAACTCCACCTCGCCAAGCCGCTGTCGCGTCCTGGGAGAAATTCGGTGTAGAAAAACCTTCAATGCATTCCAATCCTTTTCTTCCATTCCCCATCCATCCAAATCCCACTGTATGGCATCCGGTCCCTCCAAAAGCTCATCCGGGTACGAAAGCTTTTTCGCACGTTTGTTGATCGCCTGCTGATGCGGATGATCGAACAACGCCACCTCAACACACGCTCTCCAATCCAAGCCGTTTTCGGGCCAATTGAACGTCAAAACTTGTGGCAATTCCACACCAAACCCGAGCGACCATGCTTCTTCGGGCACGTCCGCAGCGAATGCTTCTACAACACCTTTTGACACGTGCAGTTGATCCGGGTTGTTTCCTCGCTGCCCGCCTGGAGTTCGATGAAACCAATTGACCAGCGCATGCAGATGATGCAGCCGAAGGTCATTCCCTTGAGGCGAAGCATCTGTTAATTTGTACAACACTGTTTTTCGACGCCAATGTTCATCTGCCTTTGTGGGCAATTCAATCAAATCAGCCACATTGGAAACGCCCCCTTTTCGAACGAGCAGCTCAATGATTTCTGGGCCCAGCCCATCCATGTTCATGGCTTTTCGGCTGACAAAATGCTCAATTCTCCCTCTCACTTGCGGCGGACAAACCTCCGAGTTGGTGCAGTAATGTTTGGCCTCACCTTCTTTTCTTGACAGCGGTGATTGGCATTCGGGACAGTGGGTGAGGTACACCACCGGATGACAATCTGTTCCTCTCAACTCCAATTCAACCCCCACCACTTTCGGGATAATCTCCCCCCCTTTTTCAACCTGGACCACGTCTCCGATGCGCACATCAAGCAAGGCAATTTGATCCGCGTTGTGCAGCGACGCCCGACTCACCGTCGTACCTGCCACCAAGACTGGATCCAAAAAAGCCACCGGTGTTATCGCCCCTGTCCGGCCGACTTGATATCCAATATCTTGAAGACGCGTTGTGACCTGTTCTGATTCGAATTTGAAGGCGATGGCCCAACGCGGTGACTTCGCCGTAGTGCCCAACTCGCGTTGTTGCGAAAAGTCATTGACTTTAATGACCACACCATCCGTTGCAAAGGGCAGGGATTTACGGGCTACATCCCAATGCGCTATAAAGTCCATAATCCCTTGGATGTCCCGAGTCGTTTCGAACATTCGGTCCGCCACCTTGGGCACAGGAAACCCCAAGGCCCCGGCCCATTGCACCGCTTCAAAATGGGATGAAACCCCTTCCTGATGCATCACTCCATAGAGCAGGCAATCCAAACCCCGTTGAGCGGCGACTGTGCTGTCTTGACTTTTCAAGGTTCCGGCTGTCGTATTCCGGGGGTTGGCAAAGCGCTCCTTTCCCTGATCTGCTTGTTTTTGATTTAGCGCTTCGAAAGCCTTCCAAGGAAAAAATATTTCACCTCTGATTTCAAATTGCGCGGGCACCTCACCTTGAAGCACCAACGGGAGCGTTCTGATCGTTCGAACATTGGCGGTGATGTCCTCCCCATGTGTCCCATCACCTCGAGTCAATGCCTGTGTTAGCTCCCCGTTGTCATAAGTCAAACTAATGGCAACACCATCGTATTTCAATTCCATGGTCCACTCCACTGTATCCCCCTCCAACAGGCGGTCAATGCGTTCTGCCCAATCGGCAATGTCCTGTGCATTGTAACTATTGGATAAGGACAACATCGGTTCGCGGTGCGCGACCTTTTTAAAACCGTCTGTCAAATCCCCACCAACACGTTGCGTTGGAGAATTCGCATCAGACCATTCCGGATGTTGAGCTTCCCAAGCCTGGAGTTTCTCCATCAATTCATCAAATTCGCGATCTGAAATTAAGGGCACCGCCAAGACGTAATAGCGGTGGTTGTGCGCATGCAAATCCCGCCGCAAAGCGTCGATTTGATCTCGGGTTATCTGATGTTCCGGGGCAGATGGGGACATGCCTTAAATTTAGAAAACAGCGCTCAGGCAATGTCAAAAAAGCCGGAGCAAATGCATGGAAGAAATCCACAATTGAAGCTGATAACCCAATGAGCCAAAGCGTCCGCGTTTTTGATTGCATCTTTACTTTGTTCTCTATGCCCGGCACAGTTCAATTTGGAAAATCACGAACGCATTCAAGGATTGCGTTGGGCACCCTTGCCGCGATCACCGCCGTTTTGTCGGGGTGTTCAGCGCTCAACTTCAAAACCAAATCCCATTTTGTCGTTCAACAGGGGCATGATGTCAACATCAGCTCCAATGCCTGGACTTGGGAAGAGAGCTTTCACTACCAGAACGAAGGCAAGGATTCTGTTACCATCAAATTGGACAATAGTGAATCGGTGCATTTGATCCGAGCTGAAAAAACAGGGTATTATCCCGTGGTCATGCCCGTTTTTCCGGATTATGCCAACCCCTGGAAGTTGCTGGATCTCTCCCTGACCATTGGAGGCGCCGCCACTGCGGCAGCCGGTATTTCGCAGGACAATCGCTCTGTTGTCACGGGCGTCGGTTTGTTCACAGGTTTTCTCAATGCCCTTGGCTTGTTTACACAGCCTAAAAAAGTGTTTGCACGACATTACCAGATCCCTTCTCTCATTCCCATGCCGCTTTCAGGTCCAGAAGACCCCATGGTGCGCATCGAGGGATTTCACATGCACATTCCTGAAGGAGGCCACACGTGGCAATATTTTCAAGACATGAACCAGTTCTCGGAGAATCGCGTTGAATTCGTGAGTGCCTCAGATGAAGCGGTGGACATTCCCTACTCCAATTTGGACGAAGACTTAGCCACTAAGCTGAGCGAACAAGGCTTCAACATCGAACAGGCTGACGGCATGTTCCAACACGATGAAGCGGTCTTGATTTCTGGACAACTCACTCGGGTCAGAGAAAATCGCGTGCAAAATGTCGTGTCCTATCAAGTGAATACGGAATGGTGGATTCACAATGCATACGGCATGAAGACCGATACAATCCATGTCGAAAACAAATCCAATTGGGCCTTGTACAATTTCTCCAACCCTGGATTTGATCGCGATCTCATATCAGAAGCCTTGACCGCTTCGATGTTCCAAGCTTTAGAGCATCCGTTGCTCAATGAAAACATGCGCAAACTGGATGACTTGGAAGAGCGTTGGAAGTCAGACTGGACACCGATCACCTTGCATCCTGCCTCATCACCGAGCGGAAAGATTTCAAGTGCTTTATCCTCTGTAGTCACCATTGACGCCGCAGATGGTCATGGCAGTGGCTGCATTCTTTCTTCCGATGGATACATTGTGACCAATCATCATGTCGTTTCAGACCCCACGTTGGACTACACGGTTTATTTCGACAATGGACAGTCATTGCCCGCAACCATCGTGCGGTATCACCCCATTTATGATTTGGCCTTGCTGCACGTGGATACGGTGGGACTTCAACCTTTTTATGTCAGCTTGGATGAGTCCATTGATGTCGGGGAAGAAACGTTCGCCATGGGCACTCCTTATGACATTGATTTAGGTGCCTCCGTGACCAAAGGGATCATTTCAGGGAAACGAAAGGATGGCGAGCGCACATTGATTCAAACGGATGTAAGCATCAGTCCAGGAAACAGCGGCGGGGCGTTGGTTCATACCGATGGCACCCTCATCGGAATCGTCAACGAAAAGGTACTCGGAATGGGAGTCGAAGGCATTGGATTTGCGATACCGGCCCACTTGATTCAAGAGGCCCTCATGGTGCGCATTCAACCGGAAAACGATTAACGAACGTTTGCTATTTTTTCTGCGCAAGCACCATGCGCGGTGCTCCCTGTAAATCCTTGAGCAAGCGAATCGCTCTCCACTCCGGCTGATCCGACAACAAGGCCTCCACTGCTGAAGCGAATTCTTCATGGCATTCAAATCCCAACCAACCACCAGCAGTCAACCAGCCTTCTTTCAGACACCCTGATGCAATGGTCACATAGAAGGACAAAGGATCTTGATCGCTTACAAAGAGAGCGCTCGACGGCTCATGGAGAATGACTCGATTCTCCATGGACTGCCTCTCGGAAATTGGAATGTAAGGGGGATTGGACATCACCACATCCCAACCTTTTTTCGCCTTGGAAACTGCATCGAACGGAGAAGGCTTCAATACATCGACGAGTTCCCAATTCAAATCCTCGAACCCTAAATCCACCCCATTCTCACGAGCAAGACTCAGAGCTTCGTGCGATGCATCGACTCCGGTCACCTCATCTTGAGGCCGCTGGGACTTCCAAGCCAGCGCCATGCAGCCTGACCCCGTTCCAACATCCAAAACGCGCAGAGACTCCCATGTGCTTTGCTGATCCAGCAAATGCCGAATCAATTCCTCCGTTTCAGGACGTGGAATCAAAGCGCGTGCATCAATTTTCAGAGAAACCCCGAAAAAACTGGTTGCGCCCAATATGTACTGAATGGGTTCGCCCTTTTTGAAACGAACGCACCATTGAGCGAGGGCATCCAACGCCGATTCGTTGGCTTTCCAATCGTTCACAATGCGCTGACCGCGGTCCAATCCACTCACGGCATCAAGCATCATGCGCGTCACAGAGCGCATTTCACGATCTTCAGGCTGCCCACCCAGTCTTTCTAGAACCCAGGCTTGAACGGATGACAACAGATTGTTGGCCGGCCAGGGGCCTTTTTCTCGCTCAATTTTGTTCACGACGGAGAGCTTCCAAATCCATGGCTTCCCACCAGTAAATGCGCGGTTGAAACATTCGTAGCCAATGGAATACTGTGGACATCGCATTGCCGCAAAAGCATATTAATATCGGGCTCATGAGGGTGCTTGCCCATGGGATCTCGGAAGAAGATGACCGCATGAACAAAACCTTCCGTGATGCGCGCCGCAATTTGAGCGTCTCCGCCAAGGGGACCGCTTGCTAAGCACTCCACCGACAGTCCCAATGCGGCAATCCGTCCGCCCGTGGTGCCGGTACCCACCAAATGGAATTGCTCAAACCAAGACCGGTGGGTCTCGACGAAAGACACCAAGGCCGTTTTTTTTCCATCATGGGCAATCAGGGCGACGGTTTTCTTCAACGAGACATCACTCATTCTCTTACTTTTTTTTTCCAAACCAACGTTTGGTGAGGTGGGATTTCGACTTGTTCAGCAGGCTCTACAGCACCCCATGCAATGGCATACCCGTCGTTAATTCCGAGGGAAATCATGCGACTTTCCGAACTGAAATTGGAAGCCACCACCACCTCACTTTCCTCTTTGGATCGACGCCAAGCTAAAGTTCCTTCTTCGGCATTGGTGTCAATCCACTCAGGCCAACCACCAAAAGTGCCATTCCAAAGCGCCATCTCCTCATGGTGCAACCTGTTGATCATCTCATACAGATCCGTTTTGGGATAATCGCCCCACTCTACAGTGTCTTTTTCGAAAAAACGCAATCGCTTCGACATCCCCGCTTCTTGCCCTGAATACACCAAAGGCATGCCGATCAACGTACCCGCCAGCATCGCCATGGCATCGCCGTTGTTTCCCATGCGTTCCGCAATGGTGCCATTCCATGAATTCTCATCGTGATTGGTCACGAACATCATGCGGTAGGCCTCTTCGCCAAATTGTTCAGCGTCACGTTCAATCGCTGAACGAATAGAATCAACAGACCATTCCATCGCCGCTACTTTGTTCATGACATGGTGCATGTGCCACGCGTAGGACATGTCAAAAGCCCGCTCATGGTGTTCTGCCACTTCGGCTTCAGCCAACATGAAAACTTCTGGCTTGATACGCTCCAATTGGCGTCTGGCCTTGTTCCAGAATTCGGTCGGAACCTTGCCCGCTACGTCGCAGCGGTAGCCATCGATGTCCGCTTCAGCAACCCAAAACTCCATGGCATCCGCCATGGCATCATAGAGACCGTTCTCCTGACCGCGGTCCCAATCCAACTGGGTCACATCCCACCAATCCGTTCCTGTTGGTGGCTGTAAATTCCCCGCATCATCAAGTAAAAAAAACGACCGATTTGATTCAGTCCATTCACTGTCGAAAGCCGTGTGATTCGCCACCCAATCGAGAATCACTTTCATCTCCAATTCATGGGCCGCTGCGACTAAGTTGCGCAAATCATCCAAGCTGCCAAAAGCCGGATTGACTTCCAGGTAACTTTTTGCACTGTACGGCGAGCCCAAACTCGACGAGCCGGGCTTAACCATATAATTGTTCGCATTCTCGCCTCCCTTTCGATTCAACTCACCGATAGGATGTATGGGCATCAACCACAAAACATCAATGCCCAACGCCTTGATTCTTGGAAGATCCGATTGAAAAGCTTGAAAGGTCCCTTCAGGCGTGTGTTGGCGGATATTCACTTCGTAAATCGTAGCATTTTTAGACCAATCGGGATGTTCTAAATAATCTCCTGACTCTCCTTGACCTAACGATTCCGCGGAGCTTGTGGGCGCCTTGACAGCTGAATTATCACAAGATACAAGTGTGATTAAAACAAGCGAAAACAAAGCAATTGAAGCACGTGATGTCATGGGAAAAGAGATTCAATGTCGATTAAAACAACGTAGGATGCTGGAAATCATCATCCGTCTTTTGGTCAGACTTCTTCTCAGTTTCTTTCTGGGAATC
The DNA here is from genome assembly GCA_937881575.1 of uncultured Flavobacteriales bacterium. Classification (GTDB taxonomy): domain Bacteria; phylum Bacteroidota; class Bacteroidia; order Flavobacteriales_D; family Sanyastnellaceae; genus UA16. The sequence continues at coordinate 24,203 of CALGEI010000167.1, forward strand.
TTCTGCATCCTGGACGGATTTGCCTTTTCCTTGGCTTACCGCCTCCTCTGTTGGCACTAAAGGCGAATCACCTGGCAAGGCGGGAGGTGGCTGCAACGTCGCTTCCGATTCACGTTCCAAGGCTTCATTTTTAGGTTCAATCAAAACTTCTGTCACCGGAAGGGTATGCAGCCGATTTCCCAGAGCACGCAGACCTTTGACCGCGATGAAATTTCGAACATCCACCAATTCGTCTTCAAGATCTCGTGTCTCCTTGAACCTACGATTGAATCGAATTCGGACCAGAGGGTGATGCAAACTCGTCACGATGCCCAACCGGGACTGCTCATGATCTCCAATGAATCGGAAGGGTTTCTGCACCAGTTCGGGAAGGAACCTTTTGACATACCAATCCTGCTTCTCTCCTTCGAAATAAACTACGGAAACTGGACGATCCGCATTCCATTTTTCGAGATGAATCATTTTATCATCAAAGCGGGTATTCAAGTCAAAACCGGACAATAAGTATTCACCTGTTGAGAGAAAAACGATGATGCGGTCATCGGCCATGAATTCTCCAATCAGCCGGCCTCGACCATCGGAATTCAATGTTCGAACGGTTTCATCATACCAAACCTTCATCTTTCCGAGCGTCGAAACGCCCGCTTCTCCCAATTCAATTTTTCGAATCGCGTGCTTGGTGACTAAATTCCCTCCTGCCGAGCGTCCACGCACCGCATGCTCAGAGAAGTCCAATGCCAATTTGAGCTTTTTCAATCGGGCACTCTGACGCAGCGTAATTGAAACTGTTTCGGCTTCACCATTGGGATTGACCGTAAAATACAGGACGCGTGATTTCGGTGTTCCTTTTGTTATGTGGTATTCACGATCTCGAGTGATGGAGGGAACATTGAATCTTTTCACCATACTCCGACCAGAATCGCCATCCAAATAGATGCAATTGTATACCGTGCGGTCTTCACCGCGTTTCCAAACACCCACATGGATCAAGTCCTTGCCAAAAAAGGCCTTCTGACTGACTTTACTCACCACCATGACCCCATCTTTTCGGATGGCAATGATGTCATCAATGTCACTGCAATCAGCAATGAACTCTCCTTCTCCTCGTTTCATTCCAATGCCCACAAAACCCTCCTCCATTTGAGCATAGAGCTTGGCATTCGCCACAGCCACTTCAGCGCGAGTAATGGATTCAAAGGAACGCAGTTCTGTTTTACGATCACGGCCTGCACCATACTTCTTCTTCAGCATGCGGAACCATTCGATGGCATAGTCAGTCAAGTGCTCCAAATGATGCTTGACTTGCGCAATGTCCCCTTCAAGTCCTTCGATGAGTTGATCCGCTTTGTATCCGTCAAACTTTGAAATGCGCTTGATGCGAATTTCCGTCAGGCGTGTCACATCGTCGTCCGTTACAGCTCTCAACAAATGACCGGTGTGCGGTTTGAGGCCGAGATGAATGCTCGACAAGATATCCTGCCACGTCTCACATTCTTCAATATCACGATAGATTCGATTCTCGATGAAGATCTTCTCCAAGGAGGCGAAATGCCATTTCTCCTGCAATTCACCCAACTCAATTTCCAGCTCCTTTTGGAGCAAGTCGCGTGTGCGGTGCGTGGAAATCTTGAGCAATTCGGTGACGCCCAAGAAATGCGGCTTGTCATCTAAAATAACGGTGGAGTTGGGCGAAATACTTACCTCGCAGTCCGTAAAGGCAAACAACGCGCCGATGGTCTTGTCCGGGCTGACGTTGTTCGCTAGGTGAACGACAATTTCAACATCCTTAGCGGTGTTGTCCTCGACACGTTTGATTTTAATTTTGCCTTTGTCATTGGCCTTTAGGATGCTATCGATGAGCGATCCTGTAGTTACTCCAAATGGAAGCTCACGAATGACGAGGGTTTTGTTGTCTTCCTTTTCAATGCGACCACGCACTCGAATGCGGCCTCCTCGAAGACCGTCATTGTATTGTTCTACATCCGCCGTTCCAGCTGTGGGGAAATCAGGAAAGAGCTTAAAACCCTTTCCCTGCAAAACTGAGATGCTCGCATCCAACAATTCAATGAAGTTGTGGGGAAGTGTCTTACACGCTAAGCCTACCGCAATGCCTTCGACTCCTTGAGCGAGCAACAAGGGGAATTTCACAGGCAGCGTATCCGGCTCTTGGTTTCGCCCATCATACGTCAGCAGCCATCGGGTCGTCTTGCTGTTGAAAACGACTTCCTTGCCAAACTTGCTCAAACGAACTTCAATATAACGTGGTGCAGCTGCGCGATCTCCTGTCAGGATGTTGCCCCAATTTCCCTGGCAATCCAACAGAAGTTCTCGTTGACCGATTTGCACCATGGCATCTCCAATCGACGCGTCTCCGTGCGGGTGAAATTTCATGGTGTTTCCGATGACATTCGCCACTTTGTGGAAACGGCCATCGTCCATCTCATTCAAACTGTGAAGAATTCGACGTTGAACGGGCTTCAATCCGTCATTTTGGTGGGGAACCGCCCTTTCTAGAATCACATAGGAAGCGTAATCCAGGAAGTAATTGTTGTACATCCCTGCCACCTGAATGACCCGTTCCATTCCTTCGCCCGAAGGAACATCCTCACTCGGCGTGACACCCAATCCGTCCTCTTGGGGCTCTTCTTCAGAATGTTGATTCTCTTCACTCATGATTCCACGGCGTCTTTTTCCACACGCAAGTTGTCAATGATGAATTGCTGTCGATTGGGGGTGTTTTTGCCCATGAAAAACGACATCATCTCTTGGATCCGACTTTCTTTCCCTATCACGACCGGGTCCAACCGAATATCGTCACCTATGAAATGGCTGAATTCATCCGGACTGATTTCACCCAATCCCTTGAAGCGTGTAATTTCCGCTTTTGCACCGAGCACGCTCAAGGCTTCTTGCTTTTCTGTTTCACTGTAACAATAGCGCGTTTCCTTTTTGTTTCTCACCCGAAACAAGGGTGTTTGAAGGACATACAGGTGCCCTCGTTTGACCAAGTCTGGAAAAAATTGCAAGAAAAATGTAATGAGCAGTAGGCGAATGTGCATGCCATCTACGTCCGCATCCGTTGCAATGACCACATTGCCATAACGAAGGTTTTCCAAACCATCTTCGATGTTCAATGCCGCTTGCAGTAAATTGAATTCTTCGTTTTCGTAGACCACCTTCTTGGTCAGGCCATAACTATTGAGTGGTTTTCCTTTCAGACTGAAAACAGCCTGAGTTTGTACGTCCCGCGCTTTGGTGATAGATCCTGATGCCGAATCTCCCTCTGTGATAAACAGTGTAGACTCTTCATTCCGCTCTTTCTTATCTCCAAGGTGCAAACGACAATCACGCAATTTCTTGTTGTGAACGGAGGACTTCTTCGCTCGTTCGCGCGCTAATTTTTTGATTCCGGCTAGGTCTTTTCTCTCTCGCTCACTCTGTAGAATGCGCGATTGCAACAGCTGGGCGATTTCAGGATTGCGGTGGAGATAATTGTCCAATTCGCGCTTCAAGAAATCGTAAATGAAACTCTTCAACGTTGGACGGTCCGGCCCCATTTCGGCAGACCCCAGTTTCGTCTTGGTCTGCGATTCAAAAACAGGCTCTTCAACCTTGACTGCAACCGCGGCTAAAATGCCACCACGGATATCCGAAGCGTCGTAGTCTTTGCCGTAAAAGTCACGAACAACACGAACATACGCTTCACGAAATGCCGATTGGTGTGTGCCTCCTTGAGGCGTGAATTGTCCATTGACAAAGCTCTGGTAATCCTCCCCGTAGGTATCCGTATGGGTAATGGCCACCTCCATATCCTCTCCTGTCAAATGAATGATGGAATAGCGTGGCTCGCGGTCTAAATCGTTTTCAAGTAAATCCTTCAGACCATGGTCACTCTTGAATTTTTCACCATTCAAATACAACGCCAAGGAGGTATTCAAATAAGCGAAATTCCAGAGGAGCTTCTCCACATGTTCCATGCGGTAGCTAAAGGCTTTGAAGACTTCTTTGTCTGGGCGAAAAACAATGGAAGTGCCATTGCGCTCATCCGTCTTATCAAGCTTCGTTTCATCCAATAGCTCACCACGTTCGAATCGAGCCACCTTGCCTTCTCCTTCGCGATAACTTTCAACGGCAAACTCGACAGACAAGGCATTGACCGCCTTGCAACCAACACCATTCAGGCCAACTGATTTCTTGAATGCTCGGGAGTCGTATTTTCCACCGGTGTTGATTTTGGAAACAACATCCACCACTTTCCCAAGTGGAATGCCACGTCCGTAATCACGGACTCGAACCTCCCCATCACGAATGGTTACTTTGACACTTTTACCATGCCCCATGGCGTGTTCATCGATACAGTTATCGATAATTTCCTTCAGCAAAACATAAATTCCATCGTCTGAAGATTGGCCATCTCCAAGTTTTCCGATGTACATGCCAGGACGCATCCGAATGTGCTCTTTCCAATCGAGCGAGCGGATGTTATCCTCTGTATATGAAACTTGCGCTGGGTTATCAGACATGACCAACGAAATTAGGACGTACAGGCAAGCTCCCGATGCTATGCAGAGCAGGTTTTATTCACAGAATTACCATTCCACAAACAATCGGGAGCTTGCCCGTCCTAATTATGGACAGATTGACCCAAGGTTTCCTAAGAAATCGAGCAGGTCAGCTGTTCCAACGTACCCATCACCTGTTGTATCGAACATGCAATCTGGCTCGAAGTCCTCAGGGTACAAGCAGGTGTCTGTTGATTCAGTGCTAAGCGGCTGGAAGTTGATTGCTTCTGAATCAGCACAACCATACACTTCATCTGCATCACACACACCGTCGTTGTCCAAATCATTCAAACACGCACCGCTGCAGTCATAGCCAGCGTCAGCATAGTCACAGTAGCCTGAGTCCGTTG
>CALGEI010000168.1 GCA_937881575.1 uncultured Flavobacteriales bacterium
ACGCAACAACAGCTGCATCTGTAGGTGCAAATACTGTAAACGGACCGTCTCCGTTCAAAGCATCGACCAAACCAGCGGCTCCTACCGCTGCTTCTAGCAATGTGTGGTCTTCGCTGTTCACAATGATGTCGACAACCGTATTGGATGCTGGAGCCGTAACTGTAACCGTAGCGACCATGCCGAGCTCAGCGTGATTTCCTACAGAACAATCATAGCTATATGTACCCTCGACAGCAAACGTTTGAAATCCAATGCATGTCCCTGAAGTACTTCCATTGATGGATGGAAATGAAAAGGTTTCTGGATTGCCCCAAGTTTCACCCAATGAACTCTCCACGCCATTCACATCATGGAAACCTCCCATGTTCACCCAAACAACTGTTTGGCCAGCTTCAATTTCAAGGTTTTCCGGAGCATATTGGTAACTGCTCGCTTCGACAACAATGCCTTCTACACCGCATGGGTTGTCTTGGGCACTGGCTACTGTTAGACCTAAAGTCAAAAAGGCCACTAAAGAGAATAAAATTTGTTTCATCTGTTTTGATAAGATTGATTGTTCAAATAACTGCTTTTCTCCTGTCAAGTTCATTGCAGATTGAATACTTTAACATTTGAACATAAATGCTCGCCGAATTGCCCTAATTGTATGACGAACGAACCTGTTTCCCTGCACTGGATGCGCCGTGACCTGAGGCTTCAGGACAACCGCGCGCTGACAAGTGCATTGCAGAGTGGACTGCCGGTCATTTGCTGTTTTATTTTTGATCGGGGCATCCTAGATCGTTTACAAAAAGCCTCGGATCGTCGCGTTCAATTTATTCACCGGGAACTGCATCAATTGCAAGAGCAATTAGCGGCATCCGGAGGCACCTTGCTCGTCGGCTACGGCGCAGTTCAAGATGTTTGGAAACACTGGATTGATGATTTTGAATCGGCAGGCATTCCCGTGAAAGAAGTGCACACCGCGAGAGACTATGAACCGTATGCGCAAGCCCGGGATCGATCCATGGCCGAGCTATTCAAAGCACACAACATCGCATTCAAAGGTGTCAAAGATTCGGTGATTTTAGAGAAGGATGAAGTTCTGAAAAAGGATGGTCTTCCTTATACCGTATTCACGCCTTACAGCCGCAAATGGAAAGAGGCTCTTCAAGCTCATGACTTCGCTGAGACAGATTCATTGGGTCTATTGGCATCCCAGGCAATGGAATGGAATCCGACTTGGAAGGCAGGCATGACAATCCCCGTGATTCCGGCTTTGGAAACGATGGGCTTCGCCGCCTCCGAAGACTTCGAAGGTTGCATTCCACCGGCGATTGTGGACTCAAGTCTGCTTGAAAAATATGGTGACCAACGGGATTTCCCCGCCGTAGCGGGAACAAGTCGATTGTCGGTGCATTTGAGGTTCGGGACTGTCAGCATTCGCGCGGCCTATCGTCAGGGCATTGAAGCAAGCGAAAAGTGGGTCATGGAATTGATTTGGAGGGATTTCTATCAAATGATCCTGTACCACTTTCCCCATGCCGCCAAAGACTCCTTTCGGCCAGCATACGATCGCATTCCTTGGAGCAATGACGAAGACCTCTTCGCAGCATGGTGCGCCGGAAAAACAGGCTACCCCATCGTGGACGCGGGCATGCGTGAGTTGCTCTCTACCGGATTCATGCACAACCGGGTGCGCATGGTGGTTGCGAGTTTCTTGTGCAAACACTTGCTCATTGATTGGCGTTGGGGAGAACAGCATTTCGCAGCGCACTTACTGGATTACGATCTCGCGAGCAATGTGGGCGGTTGGCAATGGGCGGCCGGATGCGGCTGCGATGCCGCGCCTTATTTCCGCGTATTCA
>CALGEI010000169.1 GCA_937881575.1 uncultured Flavobacteriales bacterium
GGTCTTTTTTCTGCGAATAGCTATAACGCGTGGTATTTAATGAGTATTCAGTCTTTCTTCTTTAACATCTCCGCAATTTCAGAACGAATACGTTCCGCAAAAGCCTCTACGCTCATACCGCCTACGTCTCCTTCTCCCTGCCTGCGCACGGATACAGTTCCTTCAGCGGCCTCGCTTTCTCCAACTATGAGCATGTAGGGAATCTTTTCGAGCTCCGCATCGCGGATCTTCTTCCCCACCTTCTCAGACCTGTCGTCAACGAGGGCGCGAATATCGTGATTTTCAAGGACTTTTGAAACCCCTTTAGCATATTCGTTGAAACGGTCGGATATCGGCAGAATTTTCACCTGTTCCGGCGTCAGCCAGAGCGGGAATTTTCCAGCGCAGTGCTCAATCAAAATGGCCACAAAACGCTCCATGGATCCGAATGGCGCACGGTGGATCATCACAGGGCGGTGCTTGCTGTTGTCAGCGCCTACATACTCCAGTTCAAATCGCTCAGGCAAATTGTAGTCAATCTGCACAGTGCCCAATTGCCACTTGCGACCAATCGCGTCGCGGACCATGAAGTCCAATTTCGGTCCATAAAATGCCGCTTCACCCAATTCCACGATCGTGTTCAGCCCTTTTTCTTCCGCCACTTCTTGGATCGCACGCTCTGCCTTCTCCCAATTCTCATCGCTACCGATGTACTTCTCTGGGTTCTCCGGATCGCGCAAACTGACCTGAACCACGAAGTCTTTAAAATCCAAAATATCGAAAATGTAAAGCACCAAGTCGATGACGTTACTGACCTCCTCTTTCACTTGATCCGCGGTGCAGAAGATGTGCGCATCGTCTTGCGTGAATCCCCGAACTCGGGTCAAACCATGCAGTTCGCCTGATTGCTCGTAGCGGTAGACAGTTCCAAATTCAGCAAAGCGAACTGGCAAATCCCGGTAACTGCGAGGACGCGCTTTGTAGACCTCACAGTGATGAGGGCAATTCATGGGCTTGAGCAAATACTCTTCCCCTTCCGCCGGTGTTTGAATGGGCTGGAAACTGTCTGCACCGTATTTGGCATAATGCCCGCTGGTGATGTAAAGTTCTTTGTTTCCAATGTGCGGCGTGATGACACCTTGATACCCTGCTTTGCGTTGTGCTTCTTTTAAAAAGTCTTCCAATCTCGAGCGCAATTCGGCGCCCTTCGGCAACCACAAAGGCAGACCCTGGCCAACTTTTTCAGAGAAGGCAAACAAATCCATTTCCTTACCCAGCTTGCGGTGGTCACGCGCACGTGCTTGCTCTAGCAATTCCAGGTAGGCCGTCAATTCTTGTTTTTTCGGAAACGTGATTCCGTAGACACGGGTCAATTGCTTGTTCGATTCATCCCCCTTCCAATAGGCCCCAGCAATGGACATGACCTTGGCCGCCTTCACAAACCCCGTATGCGGCATGTGCGGTCCACGGCACAAATCCGTGAAATTGCCTTGGGTGTAAAGCGTAATGGTTCCGTCCTCGAGACCTTCCAACAAATCGAGTTTGTACTCATCCCCCTTCTCTGTAAAGTAGGCGATGGCCTCAGCCTTCGATATTTCCTTTCGAATAAACGGATTCTTGGTCTTGGCCAATTCCAGCATTTTCTGCTCGACTGCGGTAAAATCTTTGTCTGTGAAGGTCTGATCACCAAAATCGACATCGTAATAAAAACCATGCTCGATGGGAGGCCCCACCCAAAACTTCACTCCAGGGTACAGGGATTCTAGCGCCTCAGCCAACAAATGAGCCGAGCTGTGCCACAGGGTGCTTTTCCCCGCATCATCATTCCACGTGAGCAATTTCAAGGAGGCGTCTGAGCGAATTTCCCGCTGGGGGTCCCAGACTTCGCCGTTCACCTCCGCTGCTAAAACATTGCGAGCCAATCCTTCACTGATATCCATCGCGACATCATACGCTGTTGTACCGGATTCAACTTTCCGTGTGGATCCATCGGGAAGGGTAATGTTGATCATGCCATTGTCTAATTGGATTCACAAAGATACGCAGCACAAAGCGGCTGACCCCGCTCCCATCAAATTATCCGCACCACAGTGCTTTCCTTCAAGACGGACGACCAAAACGCACCGCACTCCATGGCTTCACATGCCAATGTACTTGGGCAGTCGCCACCAACTCTCCAGCTCCATCAAAGAGTTCAGACACCATGGAAAATCGACTAGCCTGATCCGTTGAAGTTGCCAACTCCTCCCGAATTTGCTGTTCAAGCTGTTGCGGAATCGCAGCACGCGATTCACAATCACCGGGTGCAGGTCGGCGGTGGTAATCCATTTCTAAGCGGTGCATGATCAACCGAAAGTCCTCCATGTTGAAACGCTCGAGCACAGCCAATCCGGAAGCAAATTCACAGGCCGTGGCCATCGCGCAGGCGTGGATGCCATTCAGGTGATTCTTATTGCTGCGTCGATTGGGGAGCGACACGCGGACTGAGGCCTCCCCCATTTCAACGATGCGAATTCCATGGGGAGCGTTGAAAGGCAGGGCTTTCCTGAAAAACACATTCAACCAAAAAGGCTGACCCGCCTTGGCCTTATTTAAGGCCCATACAAAGAATTTCTTCACGAAGCATGCGATTCTAGCACAGCTGCAATGTTCGGACGGAAGTAGCTTGGCCCTTTCATCACTTTGCCATCTTCCCGATAAATGGGCTTTCCATCGGGGCCCAACTTGGACATGTTGGATGATTGAATTTCACGGAACACGTCTTCGATGACATGCTGCATGCCATGACTGAGGATGGTCCCACACAAAATGTACAGCTGATCTCCGAGTGCGTCGGCAATTTCCACCGGGTCCCGATTGAGGGCAGCTTCCAAATACTCCTCCGTTTCTTCGGCCATGAGGCGGTGCCGCAATCGGACCACATCCGCAGGCAATGCACCGTTCAAATCAGGCGCATTCGCAATGCCAAATCGTTCATGGAATTCTTTAACACAGTCGATGATCTCAGAAAAAGATTGAGAAGTTGGAGCCTGAAGAGAGTGGGGCATGAGAAAATTGAATCCAGTTGTTTAACATGATTTGACCAAGTCAGCCGAATCAGAATGACAACCGAAAGGTATATTCGCAAGGCTTTCATCACAAATGCCATTTTAGTGACCCATCGCATGGAACAAAACGACCACCACAATTTGGAAGCGGCAGAGACGCTAAATCCTGCTGCGGATTCACCCACCGCTTCCGCCATTCAAGAAACAGAGGCCTCTGGCGCTCCCGACATCCGTGCGCTCAATGAACGCATCGGTAAAGCGAGTCAATTCATTGACATCCTGAGAATGGAAATGAGCAAGACCATCATTGGACAACGGGACATGGTGGACAAACTGCTCATTGGCCTATTTGGAAACGGACACGTGCTCTTAGAAGGAGTCCCCGGACTGGCCAAGACGTTGGCGATCAAGAGCCTTTCAGATGCCATTCAAGCCGATTTCAGCCGCATTCAGTTCACGCCAGATTTACTCCCTGCTGACCTGATCGGCACCATGATTTACAATCAAAAGGAAGAAAGCTTCAAAGTCAAAAAAGGCCCGGTGTTCTCCAATTTTGTTTTAGCCGATGAAATCAACCGGGCTCCCGCCAAGGTGCAAAGCGCCTTGCTTGAAGCCATGCAAGAACGTCAAGTGACCATCGGCCCTGAGACCTTTGAACTGCCCAACCCTTTTCTCGTTTTGGCCACTCAAAATCCCGTAGAGCAAGAAGGAACATACCCCCTACCGGAAGCACAAGTGGATCGTTTCTTATTAAAAGTCGTCATTGGTTATCCTACCAAAGAAGAGGAACAGCAAATCGTTCGGGCCAACTTACAACCGGGCGGCATGCGCAAACCCAACGCCGTCGTTTCCAAAGAAGATGTCATCAAGGCGCGCGAATTGGTCCGTGAAATTTACATGGATGAAAAGGTGGAACGCTACATCATTGAGCTGGTATTTGCCACGCGCCAGCCTGAAAACCACGGATTGGGACACTTGAATCAACTCATTAGTTTTGGCGCAAGTCCTCGAGCCAGCATCGGCTTGGGCATTGCCTCGAAAGCCCACGCCTTTATGAATCACCGCGGCTATGTGACGCCAGAGGATGTTAGAGCAGTCGCTATGGATGTGATGCGACACCGCATAGGTTTGACGTTCGAAGCAGAAGCGGAAAATATCAGCCAGGAGCAGATCATCACTGAAATCATGGACAACGTTCAAGTTCCGTAAGGAGCTTGTAGAAGCAGGCAGCATGGATACGACGGAATTAATTCAACGGGTTCGTCGCGTAGAATTGAAAACGCGCGGGTTAAGCGATCGGATATTCTCCGGTGAATATCATAGCGCCTTCAAAGGGCGAGGCATGGCATTCAGCGAAAACCGCGAATACCAACATGGCGATGAAATCCGTACAATTGATTGGAATGTGACCGCCCGTATGGGCCATCCTTATGTCAAGGTATTTGAGGAGGAACGCGAATTGACCGTATTCCTTCTCATTGATGTCAGCGCCTCCAATGCTGCAGGGACGCGTGAGCGCACCAAACGCGAATTGATTGCGGAACTCAGTGCCGTGCTCGCATTCAGCGCCATGGGCAACAATGACAAAGTCGGAGCCATTTTATTCAGCGATCGCATCGAGCGATTCATCCCACCGAAAAAAGGCCGATCCCATGTCTTGCGGATCATTCGTGAGATCATTGAAATTGAACCCGAAGGTCGCGGAACCGACATTGCTTCCGCGTTGGGACATTTTCTTTCTGCGATGAAAAAAAGAACCATCTCATTCTTGATCTCTGATTTTAGAGATGACGGCTTTGAACAATCATTGAAACATGCGGGACGTCGGCATGACTTGGTGGCATTGCGCGTAACGGACCCCATTGACCGAGAACTTCCGAACGTCGGTTGGTTGCCTCTTCAAGATCCCGAAACAGGTGAAATTCGCTGGATGCAAACCAGCAGCAGGCGATCACGGAAGAAGCATTTAATCGCTGAAAAAGAACGAGAACAATATTTGAATGCCCTGTTTGTTCGCTCGGGCGTTGACCAAGCTGTGCTTTTGACCAACAAGCCTTATGTCCAACCGCTCATGCAATTGTTTGACCGCCGTGGATAAACTGCGCCCCACGATCCGATTGGCCGCACTGTGCTTGGCCATTGTGTCTTTGCATGCATCGACATACGGCCAAACGGTTACGATGGCACTGGATACGAATGTGATCGCAATCGGCGACCAAACACGTCTAACCATTACCGCTACCCGCGGGATCACACAAAACCAGCATAAATTCAATTGGCCCACTTGGAAAGACTCGTTGCCGGGAGGACTTGAATTGATTGGAGAATTCGACTCGGATACGAGCGCCGTTGACCTCAACGATGGAAGCATGGCATTTGCCATTCGTCGTTCCTATGTGGTGACATGCTGGGATAGCGGATATGTTGCCATTCCGCCCGTTGGAATTGCTTTCGGCTCAGACACCATTCGCTCCAATCCTTTGGGCTTGAATGTTCTCTTGTCACCGCCAGGCGAAGCCGGAAAGATTGCCGCCGCCGCTGATATTCGGGAAACTGAATGGACCCTTGGCGAACGAATCAAACAATGGCTCCCTTGGCTTCTTGGTTCTCTAGCCAGCATCGCTTTAATTGCTTTGATTGCGTGGAAATGGCGGATGCGCGATCCCATTGAAAAAAAGAAAACCTTCGAAGCCCCCAAACCCAAGGAAGCCGCGCACATTACAGCTCTTCGCGAATTGGAAGCCATTGAAGAACAAGCCCTGTGGAAAAAAGGCGAAGTGAAAAGGCACCATGCTCGAACCAATGAGGTGTTGCGAAAATACCTGGAAGGACGTTTTGAGTTTCGAGCTCTCGAGCGTTCTACCGATGAAATCAAAACGGGAATCTCGAGCCTTCCCATCCTGAATGCTGACCGCGAAATCTTGTTGGAAATATTGGAAATGACGGATCTCGTGAAGTTCGCCAAGTGGAGTCCGAGTGCAGACGATCACATTCGCATTGTCAAAAGGGCCATGCGTTTTATTGAGCAAACCCTTCCCACCCCGGAAGCAACCGAATCCAACCCTGCATCATGAAGCGAGCACTTTGGATTGCACTTCCACACGTGGTGGCCACCTTATTGGCCCTCTTTGCTTTGCGCTACGCGCACCAGCACTTTGAATGGGAATCTCCTGAATGGCTTTGGGCAGGATTGCTGATTGGCCTCCATCTGCTCGTTCGCGTTTGGAACACACGTCGCACTGCGCAAACAGCACTTCAATGGAGCTGGAAGTCCGCTGGAAGCCGCTCAACTTGGAGGCAACAATGGCATCAATTGACTCCTGAAATCCCCTTTGCTCTCCGGAGTTTGGCGATCGGATTGCTCGTGATTGCTTGCTCCCGACCGCAGTCCTCTTCATCGGTCGAAGACCTTACACGTGAAGGCATTGACATCGTCCTTAGCATGGATTTATCAGCCTCTATGCTGAGCAAAGATTTCGACCCCAATCGTCTCGAAGCCTCGAAAAAAGTGGCCGCACAATTTGTTGAAGAACGTCCCAATGACCGCATTGGTGTGGTCGCGTATGAAGGCGAAGCATTCACTCAGATTCCATTGACCACGGACCAGCGAGTTGTCATGAATGGCATTCAATCGCTCGAAACCGGCCTCCTCGAAGGCGGGACAGCCATCGGAATGGGGCTCGCTACAGCGGTCAATCGTTTGCGTGATTCAGAGGCGAAGAGCAAGGTGATTATTTTGCTGACCGATGGCGTCAACAATGCAGGGCAAATTGAGCCCATGGATGCCGCACAGTTGGCTCAATTGAATGACATTCGGGTATACACAGTTGGGGTTGGCACCATCGGAAAAGCGCGAAGTCCCGTCCGTAAAGTGGGCAACCAATACCAGTACGAATGGATTGAGGTCAAAATCGACGAGGAGACTTTGAAGCAAATCGCCTCTTCTACAGGAGGTCGGTATTTTAGAGCTACGAATCAATCGAAACTCGAGGACATTTATGACGAAATCGACACGTTAGAGAAGACACGATTCAATGTCCTGCGTTACAACCAGCGCACCGAGGAGTTTTTCCCATTTGCCTTGGCGGGAGTCTTGGCTTTGCTCTTGGAGTTTTTGTTGAACCACGTCTTCATTCGTTCCATCCTATGAAACAAGTTGGCAACAAAAAATTCACGGGATTCCGGGTCTTTCCGACCGGTGTTGCACTGGTTTTGAGCGAATTGGCTTTTTGGATTGTGATTGGCCTGGTCGCATACAGCATCCAGAAAATCGCTCCCAACGTCCAATGGGAGCGATTGAATTATTGGCCCTTATTGCTCGCTCTCCCTGCTACCGTTGCCTTGTTCATTGTGTCCTATCGCATCAAGAGCAAATGGGCGAAAAGACTCGCCGATGAACACCTGTGGCCGCTCACACTCCCCTTTTGGAAGCCCCGTTTACTCGGCTGGAAATTCGTGCTTTGGAGAATGGCTTTGGCTTTTGCTGTCTTCGGCGTGATGGATTTAAAAGTTGGAGCCCGATTGAGGGAAGTGAAAAGCGAAGGCGTGGACATCATGCTTGCTTTGGATGTGTCCAACAGCATGGAGGCCGAAGACTTGGGCATGAGTCGACTCAACCTCGGAAAGCGGACCATCGAAAGACTGGTCGGCCAATTGGATGGCGACCGTGTTGGACTTGTCGTTTTTGCTGGTGAAGCGTACGTACAATGTCCCATTACGACGGATTATGGCGCTGTCAAGTTGTTCTTGGACCAGGTCACCACAGGTTTGGTGCCTGTTCAGGGGACGGCCGTCGGACGCGCTTTGGAAGTTTGCCAAGAAGGATTTGACGCCGAATCCCCCGCGTCCAAGATGATCGTTATTTTGACTGATGGTGAAAATCATGAAGATGATGCCGTGGACATGGCCTCCAAAATCGCAAAAGCGTCTGTCGAGATTCATACCATCGGTATGGGAACGACCAACGGAGCCCCCATCCCACTGTATGACCGGTATGGACGCCCCAATGGGTTCAAATCGGACCAAAATGGACAACCCATCGTGACTGCGTTGGATGAGGCCACATTGATTCAAATTGCGGAAGCCGGCCAAGGAACCTTCATTCGAGCCGGTCAAGGATTGGTCAATTTGAATCCCATTTTGGACGCCATGCGTGCCATGAACCAACAAGAAGTTGCAACACTCTCGTACACTGATTACGCCCGTCTATTTCAATACTTTCTCCTTGTGACCTTGTTTCTGTTGTGCATAGAGAGTCTTGTTGGCACATCACTGCGAAGAGCCAAGTCATTTGTTCAACCGGTGAAATCATGAATCCGATGCCATTCAAATGCTTCCTTTCCCTGTCCTGTGCCATCATGCTCAGCTGTCCAAGCGTTTGGGCTCAGGACGACGTAGCTGCCAAGAAATCCATCATTCGAGGCATTGAGGCCTATCGATCAGGAGATGCGAATGCGGATAGCTTGTTCGCCATTGGAGAGTCCCACTCGGAGCTCACTTCACTCGCTGCCTACAACCGTGGTCGTAGCATTTTGGAACAAGAAGGCGAATTAGACGAGGCTCGGAAGGCCTTTCAGCGAGCCGTTCAGGAAACAAGTGATCCTAGTTTAATCTCCGATGCCTGGCACAATACCGGAAATTCGCTGATGATGGAACAAGATCTTGACGGAGCGATTGAAGCATACAAGTCAGCACTTCGGGCCAATCCAGGAAACGAGGCTGCACGCTACAATTTATCATACGCGATGCGCATGAAAAACGAGCAGGAACAACAAGAGGACCAAGAACAGCAGCAGGACCAGGAACAGCAGCAGGACCAGGAACAGCAGCAGGACCAGGAACAGCAGCAAGACCAGGAACAGCAGCAAGACCAGGAACAGCAGCAAGACCAGGAACAACAGCAAGACCAGGAACAACAGCAAGACCAGGAACAACAGCAAGACCAGGAACAGCAGCAAGACCAGGAAAAGCAGCAAGACCAGGAACAACAGCAAGACCAGGAACAACAGCAAGACCAGGAACA
>CALGEI010000170.1 GCA_937881575.1 uncultured Flavobacteriales bacterium
TGGAGTCACTTGAAATGGCCAGTGCTTGTATGACAATGACGAGTTCGTTTTTGTCGGATTGCACATTGAAAAATCGCGCTAGTCGGGGCATTTTCAGGTCCAAAGGCCGCGCATCGGGATGTTTCTCAGCATCCACAAAAATCAACGAGGTGCCATTTTGAGTTTCCTGTTGCGTGGCCATTCGTCCATTCACCACGGGCACATCGTTCCAGTCCAGGATGTCAACTGCTGGAAAGCCACCGAGATTGTCCGGACAATACCATCCGCCATACTGGTGCGGAACGGTGGCAGGTACACTCACCACGTCGTCTTGTTTGTTTTCAGCCGGTGCACCATTGCGAGAGCAAGCCACGGTCGTGCCGATGCACAAAAGGGTGAGGAAAGAGAGGCTGGTATTGGTCATGATGCTGATTGGTGTTGACGTGAGAAATGAACCGGTATACAAGCCTATAGTTCGTCGATTTAAGGGCCGTCAATGAACGGTTGCCTTCATCGGTTCTCTGGGGTCGAATCATGGATTGTGAGTCGTGAATGTACTCGATTAGTTCGTCCCCGCGCTTTGCGAAAAAAGAAGGGAGGCCATCATCGGTCCACGGTTTTTTAGCGGCTCACTTGATGACCTTGGGGCCAGTCTTGATCTTGTTGTCGTTTATGGATACCCGCGCCAAGTGGGCCTGCACTCTTTCAGCCATTCAAGGGTTTGGCTGGGAGGCCATGATCCTCGATGCATTCGGAACGCGAAGTTCGGAATTGAAGGGATATGGTGTGGGGTTGGTCGGGGTGTATGCCGCCTGGATCGCGGTGGTGCTCGTGTTGTATCGTCCCTCTCGGTTTTGGATGAATCACACGAAGCACAATCCTCAAAAGTCATGACTGAGCTATTTGTGATTGCGAGTGCTCCAGGGTGTTGAGCGATTGCCATTCAGTCAAACAACCCCGATTGGAGGTATTTCAGGCCGGTGTCGCAGGCCACGGCCACGACGGTAGAGTCCGGGCCCAACTCGCGTGCCAAGGCGATGGCGCCTGCCACATTCATGCCAGAGGAGGTTCCGCAAAACAGTCCTTCTTTTTGCGCCAATTCCCGACAGATCGCTCGCGCTTCGTTTTCTTCAATGGCCATCGCGCGATCCACCAAGGCCGGTTCGTATTTGGCGGGAATGAATCCCAATCCCACACCGTCGACGTGATGACTTCCGCTGCGACCGGCGGTCAGGATGGGAGAAGCGACGGGTTCCAACGCCACGAGCAAGGCCGGGTGATTCGCCTCCTTGAAGGCCCGCGCGATACCAATCAAGGTGCCAGAGGTGCCAATGGTGTCACAGACGGCATCAACTTTCCCGTCCAATTGAGCCAAGATCTCCTCACCCAATGAGACAAAGCCGGTCGGGACATCGGGGTTGGTCAGTTGGTCCGTCCAATACGTGTTCGGTTCCTCCGAGATTGCGCGGGCCCGGGCAATCATGGCTTGGACCAATTCCTTCGATATTTTGCCGTCAGGACTGGAGATGATTTCCACTTCCGCTCCCAGCGCCCGCATCATGTCAATCTTCTCTTTCCCAAACGCATCGCCAGTAATGAGTCGAAAGCGGTAGCCCTTCACGCCACAGACAAATGCCAATCCTGCGCCGGTACTTCCCCCTGAAAATTCCACGACGGTCATTCCGGGCTTCAGGTCTCCACGCTTTTCTGCGCCTTCGATCATGGCCAAGGCCATCCGGTCTTTTTTGGAGCCGGTGGGGTTGTACCACTCCAACTTCACAAAAACACGACCGCATCCTGCAGGAACGATGCGGCGCAACTGTACCATAGGGGTGTTGCCAATCGCTTCGAGTGCGGAGGCATGTGCGGGTTGAAGGGCGCGCTTTTCCATGAACCAATGATATCCTATTGTGGGGTTGAAAACCAAGTTTAGAGGACACAAAGAGTTCCACCTGCCGGAGCTGGATTAAATTGGCCTCATGAAATTGCACGAGCGCATCCGCCTGTTACGGAAAACCCATCGATTGCTTGGTGTCATCATCGGTGTTCAGTTCCTGGCGTGGACCATCAGCGGGTTGTACTTCAGCTGGAGCAACCTCGATGTGGTGCATGGAGATCCCTGGGTGAAGGATACACCATCGCCGGCATGGGGTGCGGACGGTGTGCAGTTTTTGCCAACCGATAGCGCTGTGAATTCGGACGTTCGCAGCCTTGAAAGCGCGGAGCTATTGGATGTGTTGGACGAGCCGTATTGGTGGGTCAATGACCGCGTGCTGGTATCGGCCAAAACAGGATTAACGCGCGGCCAACTGAGTCAAGAAGAAGCACGGGCCATCGCTCAAAACCGAGTGGTCGGATCGCCTGAGGTGTCCTGGATTGAGCGCGTTGAAGAAACGGGGCCGCACCATGAGTTCCGGGAACAGGCCCTTCCGGCTTGGGCCATTCACTGGGACAATCCAGATAGCGTGGTTTTTTACATCGATGCGCTCAACGGACAGCTTGTGCGGGTTCGGAACAATGACTGGAGACTGTTTGATGCCTTGTGGATGTTCCATACCATGGACTACGCCAGCCGGGACAACTTCAACAACCTGCTCTTGCGAGCCATGTCTGTGTTGGGCCTTTTGACTGTCCTAAGCGGTATGACCCTGTTCTTCTCAACATGGCGTCCTCGAGGTGTGAAAAAATGAAAACAATGCCGCTCGAGGGGGAGGCAACCTTGGGCGCGGTATCGGCTCATAAAAAATGCCCAGAAACCGTAGCTTCTGGGCATTGATGTGTCTTTGGGGGAAAAGGATCTCCCCGCTTCGTATGCTCATTGACCTCGTCCGGCCATCCACGCAATGGACGCACCAACCGCCGCTCCGATGGGGATGTTGACCACGATGTCTTGGATGACAGTGGCTGTAGTGATCATGGGAAAGTCAAACATAGCGAGCATCAACAGATTGAGAAAGCCATTGGCTGTCAGAGCAACAATGGCGCCGTGCTTGGCTCCTTCTTTGGCAGTGGTGGTTTGCGTTGCGCTGATGATGTACGCAATCAAAGCGACGTACAGCACGTTGGCCAGCATGCCGACGGCCATGTTGGGTTCGGCTTTCATGCAGGCACCTGTTGGGATGCCTCCCAAAATGAGTTCATAATAAACGCCGCTTAAAACGACCATGGCCACGAGGCCAACGAGGGTTGGAACAAGATGCTTCATTGAAAAATGAATAAGGGGTTAGATGCAATCAATTTGCGAAATGAAATCAACGAATTGGACGCCTGTTGATTCAGTTATTCAACTGGAATTGTGAATGAGTTCTGCAACCCGGTACAATGCTGGCGCGCTGTGCTTCCGACCATCGTGCGTACCTTGCCCCGTGCCTCCTGCAAAACCCAAAAAAGACAGTCCAAGACTGCACCCGCGCAACCGCAATCGCAACCGCTACGAAGTCCCGGCATTGGTTGCTCGCCTTCCTGAGTTGGCGGCATTTGTCAAGAAAAGCAAGTCGGGCGACGACACCATTGATTTCGCGCAGCCCGAAGCGGTCAAGTTGCTCAACCGTGCGCTCATCCTGCACAATTACGGGCTGGAAGCGTGGGATTTCCCGGACAAAAACCTCTGTCCACCGGTGCCAGGAAGAGCCGATTACGTGCACTACATGGCCGATGTGCTCAGGGAAAACCATTACGGCCAGATTCCCGAAGGACCGCAAGTGACTTGTTTGGACATCGGCGTGGGGGCCAGTGCCATCTATCCCATTGTCGGCATTGTCGAATACGGTTGGTCGTTCATTGGGTCGGATGTGTCGGAAGAGTCCCTCGCTTCTGTGGAAGTCATCATGGCTGCGAATCCGATGTTGCAAGGCAAGTTGGACGTGAGGCACCAAACGGATGGGACTCGGATTTTTCGCGGAATCCTGGAGCCGACAACGCGTGTGGACTTTTCCATGTGCAACCCGCCTTTTCACGCCAGCGCAGAAGATGCCATTCAAGGAACTCTTCGGAAGACTCGAAATCTGACTGGGGAGAGGCCGCAAAGTCCCATGCTCAATTTTTCGGGCATCGCGAAGGAGCTGATCTTCGAAGGAGGGGAAGTGAAGTTCATTCAAACGATGATGCGGGAAAGCCGGACCTATGCTAAAAATGTCTTTTGGTTTTCTACGCTGGTGTCCAAACAGTCCCACCTCAAAGCGTTGTACCACGAATTGAAAACGATCAAGCCCGAAGAGATCAAGACCATCCCCATGGGCACGGGCAACAAGTCCACACGGATTTTGGCTTGGACGTTCCTGTCCAAGGAAGAGCGGAAGGAGTGGCGGGAGCACAAGGCCGCGCCGGCTTCGAAAAGCTGATCCGCTCAGTCGTTTATTTCCACTTGATGTTGCAGCCCATGGAGGGGACTTGTCCATCCGCGGAAACTTCCCGGCCATCCAACAACGTGTTGACGACAGCTCGCAGATCATGGCCCGTTACAGGGATGCCGTTGCCTGGACGTGAAGCATCGAATTGCCCGCGGTACACGCATTGCTGATTCGCATCAAACACACTGAAGTCTGGAGTGCACGCCGCATCGTAGGCGCGCGCCACCTCTTGGCTTGCATCGTAGAGGTAGGGAAATGGAAAATGCCGTTCCTCTGCCAGCGCTTTCATAAGCGGAAAGTCATCTTGGGGGTGGGTGTTGATATCGTTGCTGGAGATGGCAATGACGTTCACGCCGCGCGCTTTCATGTCATTTCCAAATGCGACCAAGCCGTCCAACAGGTGCACAACAAACGGACAGTGGTTGCAGATGAACATCACAACGGTCGGTCCACCCTGCATCAATTCTAGCGAAGAAAGCATCGCGCCATCGATGGCATTGGGGAGTTGGAAGTGCGGAGCTTTGAATCCAAGTGGGAGGTCAGTGGTGGGGGTCAGGGCCATGGTATTCAGATGGTGTTTGGGGGAGAAGCCCGGTGCAATGCGTGGGTTTGAAGTTCAAGAACGCCCTGAACTTGAGTCAACTCAAAATCCATGCGGTAGAAGATGCAAGAAGGTTCCAAAACGAATGTCGCGTGTCCCTGCACTTGGAAGTCCGCTTGAGAGCGCACTTCAAACGATTGGCGATACAATGTTGGGAGTTGTGCTACGGAAATATCGGGGTGTCCAAAAGGCTCCTCGATGAGGCTGGGCGAAGGCCATTCCGTGATGGTTTCAGCCAACTGAATGAAGGGGGTGTCTTCGACGAAAAGTTGGAATCGGCCCAGCATATTTTGAGGGTCATTCGGCGAAATCACGTAGCTTCCTCTGTTGAAATCGAGGTGAGATGAAATGCTCCAACCTTCACTATTAGAACCTTTTAAGCTTAAGCTCAAAGCACATCCATCAGGAGGTAAAGCAGGCCGTGCGGGTGCTTTTAATGTAGCTGTCTTGGACTCATTTTGGAAGACGAATTTCAATGTTCCACCTTGGGTCAGTTCTTTCGCATGAATGCGTGTGTCCGCGATGCGAACACCATTCCAGTAAACGGATTCCACGGCAAATCGATCGACCGCGTTGCCTTCCGTTTCAATGTTCAAAATGCGGCCAGCACCCAGTTGCACCGTCGCTCTGGAGACCGCCGGGCTGCCCAATTCATACCATCCCGAACCGGGAGCCACCGGGTAGAATCCCAATGCACTGAACAAATACCACGCGGACATTTGCCCCGCATCATCATTGCCGCAAAGTCCATTGACATCCGGCCCGTACATGCGGTCGCAAATCATGCGCACACGTTCCTGTGTTTTTTCGGGTGCACCGGCAGCGTTGTAGAGGTAGGCGATGTGGTGTCCGGGTTCGTTGCCGTGGACGTAGTTGCCGATGATTCCATCGCGGGAGATGTCCTCGGTGTGGGCGAAGTAGCGATCGTCCAACTCCATGGTGAACAGAGAATCCAGGTGGGCGATGAACGCTTCGGGTCCCCCGTGCCAGGCGATCAAGGAGTCGTTGGCGTGCGGAACATACAGCCCATAATTCCAAGCATTGCCTTCAATGAAGCCTTGTCCGTGGGTGTCCAGCGGATCGAATTCCTTTCGGAAGGTGCCGTCGGCAAGCCGGGGGCGCATGAATCCACTCGAGGCATCCCAAACGGCTCCGTAGCTCCCGGCGCGTCTGTCAAACTCAGCCATGACGTCCGCATTTCCTGCGGCCTCTGCAAGCCGTGCGATGCACCAGTCATCATAGGCGTATTCCAGTGTTTTGGATACGGAGGAATGGCTCAAATCGTCCGGTACATAGCCGTATTCCATGTACTCCCCCAATCCGTCGAAGTAGGGGACTTGGGCGGTTTGTACGGCGGCATGCAAGGCTTCATTCACGTCAATTCCCGGAACATCAGTGGCCACGGCATCGGCCAAGACCGATACAGCGTGGTAGCCGATCATGCACCAGTTCTCATTGGCTTGGTGGCTCCAGATGGGCAGCATGCCGTGCACGCTTTCCCGGGCATGGGCGAGCATGCTCTGGACCATGTCAGAAGCCCGCTCTGGCTGCGTCAAGTTCATCCAAGGATGCAAGGCGCGATACGTGTCCCAAAGCGAAAAGACCGTGTAGTTGGTGAAGCCATCCGACGTGTGAATGTTCTGGTCCAACCCGCGGTATTGGCCGTCCACATCTTCATACAAAACGGGACTCAGCATGCTGTGGTACAACGCCGTGTAGAAGGTCGTAGCGTCTTCTGTGCGCAACGGTTCAATGTTCACGAGCGAGAGTGCTTGTTCCCATGCCGCATCCGCATCCTCGCGCAGGCGATCAAACTGCATCGACGGCGTTTCTTCCTCCAGGTTGGCCAGCGCTCCGGCGGTGCTCACACCGGAGAGTGCTACCCGAATGCCCAAAGCCTCTCCCGCGTCGAGGGTTCCAAAATCAAACCAGGCTTGCAAGTCCCTTCCGGCCATTTCCGGAAAGCCATGGGTCTCGTCAAAGCGCCTGTAGAAACCATTGTACGCCAGTTCCTGTCCGCGTTCATAGCCAAAGTCGAGCATGGGACGGTCAAAGCGCAGCGCAAAATGCACCAACCGCGTACGGCCCCATCCCGTGGTTTGCCGATAGCCAACCACGGTGCTGTCGTTTTCGACGCGCACAAAGGTCCAGACGTTTTTGTCCGGGTGGTGGTAGATGTTGTAGGTCAAATCCAGCACCATGTGCGCGTGTCCCCCGGACTCATACGTATACTGGTGCAATCCCACCCGGTCGGTGGCTGTCACTTCGGCGGCGATGTCATACCGATCAAAATGCGTTCGGTAAAATCCCGGCTCGGCGTGTTCGTTTTCTTTCTGAAAGGCGCTGCCAAATCGTGGGGCGCCCTGTTCGTCTCGCGTCAAATCAGGAGCGTCCACCGTGGGCATGAGCAACAGGTCTCCGAGGTCACTGTGGCCCGTTCCGCTGAAGGAGGTGTGAGCAAACCCCAAAATGGACGAGTCAGCATGTTGGTAGCCGGCGCAGTACCGATAAGTCTCTCCGTTGTACGAGCCGTCCTCTTGAAGCAACGGTTCGTAACGCGTTTGTGGGGTGACTTGCACCATGCCATAAGGACGCGTTGCGCCCGGGTAGGTGTGTCCCATTTGAGCCGTACCGATCATGGGGTTGACCCATTGGGTCAAATCGGTTGGTGGGAGCAAAGCGGCATGAGCGGGGTTGCCATTCCTCTGACATCCCTGAATGAGCGCCCAACCCGTCAGTGCCACCACCATCCATATGCATCGATTCATGAGACCAAATCTACCCGAAATCGAACGGATTTTAGAATTTGCAAAAAGTGTCACATTTACACTAACTTTTCAAAAAAAACATGCGTCATTTTTCCGCCCTCATCCTTTCTTTTTGCGCACTGTATGCAACGGCGCAGCAATCGCTGCCGTTTGACTTTGAAACGAGCCCGACAACTGCAGACTTTGTTGATTTCGCTGGTGGGGTGGCCACGGTGATGGCCAATCCCGATCCTTCAGGGATCAATGAAAGCGGCATGGTGGCGCAAATTGTTCGGAATCCCGGTGATGTCTGGGCGGGCAGCAAGATCATTTTGGCGGACTATTTGGATCTGCAAACCATGGGTGGGTTCAAAATGAAAGTCTGGGTTCCTCTCGCCAATACCGTTGTCAAGTTGAAGTTGGAAGGATTGGGTGTAGCGGATTTGGATGCCATCACCACGGTGACGGGAGCATGGGAAACGCTGGTTTGGGATTTCACAGGCCTTCCTTCAGGGACCTTCAATGAAGTGGTGTTCATGCCTGATTTTGGCAACACAGGAGATGGATCTGAATGGTCCACACTGTACATCGACGATGTGGAATTGTTTGACGCGACGTATGGCTTGGCTCAGATTGATTTGCCCATTGACTTCGAAGGGGATGAGGTCAATTACCAAACCACGTCGTTTGCAGGGAACTTCTCGTCTTTGGTGACCGATCCTACAGACCCGTCCAACACGGTGGTCGAGGTGTTCAAGTCGTTTCAGTCGCTGAATTATTCGGGAACGACGATTAGTACACCTGCAGGCCTGGCCAATCCCGTTCCATTCACATCGAGCGCGACAACGGTCACCGCCAAAGTGTGGTCGCAATTGGCTGGAGTGCCCGTGCGTTTTAAAGCGGAGGACCGTTTGAACCCTGCAATCAGTGTGGAGACGGAGGTCTACACGACGCAAGCAGGTGAATGGGAAACGCTGACGTTTGATTTGTCACAGCAAGTCGTCGGTACACAGCCGTTGAACATCAACAACACCTATGACGTGATCACCATTTTCTTTGATTTCGGCACTGCAGGTGGCGATGTGGGTGATCAGATTTTCTACTTCGATGATGTCGCGTTTGGCGATTGGTCGTCTGACATTGTAGGAGCGACTGCATCCGAGATGCGCCTCTATCCAAGCTTATTGGCTCAAGGGCAATCCTTGACGTTGGAGGCTGGACTGGATCAATCCTTCACCTTCACTTTGACGGATGCCGTGGGACGTCAGGTCTTTGAAAAGCAATGCATCGGGTTAACACGTGTCGAGTTGCCCCGATTTGCGACTGGCCGGTATTATGGTGCACTACAATCGGCTACTGAGCGCCTCGTTCAGCCTGTGTTGATTCACTGATTCATGCGCAATGAAAGGCAGCAAAAGCCGGCTGCTTTTCATTTGGGGGTGAGATGTTAATTTTTTTTCTAGGTTTGTGCGATAAAAAAAACCAGAAATGAAAAACAGTTTATTCGCTTTGGCCATGGTTTCGCTCCTGTTTGGCGGGTGTCAGCCTGCCGCTCTCACGGAGTCGGAAGTGCTCTCTTTTGTGGAATCCTTTGATGCGCAAAAGAATCAAGGAGAAGCCAGTGTTCAGCCCTTTATCGAAGGGGTAGCACCGGATTTCTCTTTTTTCAACACGCGCAATGATTCAGCTAAAATGTTTGATCCGGCGTGGGTCGAGGCCGCTTGGTTCGATGCTGATACCGCCTATTCTGAGATCCAAATGGTCCAGATCGATGGGCAAACGGCCCAGGTCTACGGTATTTCAATCGATGTCTATGGCTCATTGGAAATGCGGGCCAAGTTTTCAGGCACGGTAGCGCGAGAGAATGGGAGAATCGTTTGGAAACGTTGGATGCACGTCGATGAAAATCGAATGGCAACAACCATGTTGGACCCCACAACGGAGAATGAAGCCGCTGAGGATGCTTATTGGGAAATGTACCGCTCGCTCATGCGCAATGATTTCGCAGCAGCAGGAGCATATGCCGACACGGTTTTACAAGAAGATGCCGGAGTGGCTCTGGCGTATGTCGGGAAGATGATGAAGGCCGGTTGGTTGGATGGGGATGCCGATGCATTTGAGGCGGCCCGAACAGCGGGTTTGGCAGCTCTTGACAACGAAAGTCTCATCGAACGCTTGTTCATGACGGCGTTCACTTCAAAGGAGGACGAACGAGTTGCAGGAGCCCTGAAAGTCTTGGCTTTGGCTCCGCAAGACCCATTGACCATCGTTTTCACAGCGTTCTGGATGGGCAGCGGCGAAGAGTCTGTTGCGCTTTTGGAGCGTGGATTGAAGCGTTGGCCGATGATGGGAGCCTTTCACAATTTGATGGGATACCGCATGATGGATGCGGGCAACATGGAAGCAGCTAAAGAGCACCTTGTTTTGCAAACTCGATTCTTAGGGGATGCGGCCAACCCATGGGATTCACTGGGAGATTATTATGTAGCCGTTGACAACAAAGAAGAGG
>CALGEI010000171.1 GCA_937881575.1 uncultured Flavobacteriales bacterium
CAATCTTCAGCATTGTGTTTTTTCCAAAAAAGATCAAGAATTTTAAGTGATATGAAGCGATATTCACATAAATATGCTCAAACTCGCTAAACTTCACTCACTTGTTTTATCGCGGGCGTTTCGAAAATCCTCATAAAACGGCTTGTCTGAAACCAATTGGATAGGCAGCAGCAAACGTTAAATGAATGAGGATGTATGTTGTCAGGAATAGCCAATTCCCTTGCTGATGCGAATGCAAATGCCTTGCATGACTTTAACGTCATTGAGCATGTTTGGATTGAAATGTCGGACGGGGTCCGCCTTTCTGCTAAAATCTGGCTGCCTTGTAATGCTGAATTAGAGCCTGCTCCGGCCATTTTGGAATTCATCCCATATCGAAAGGGTGATGCGGTTGCGATCAGAGACCATCGAAATCACGCATGGTTTGCGGCGCGTGGTTACGTCTGCATCCGTCCTGATATGCGCGGGCATGGCGATTCGGAAGGGATCATGCTGGACGAATATTTGCCGCGTGAACAGCAGGATGCGGTTGAAGTAATAGACTGGATTTCGAAACAAAACTGGTGCTCAGGCTCAGTTGGAATGATGGGAATTTCATGGGGGGGGATTGCCAGTCTTCAAGCCGCGACCCATCAACCAGAAGCTTTAAAAGCAATCATTCCTGTTTGTGCATCTGTTGATCGATATTACGATGATGGAGCCTATCTTGTCGGAGGGTATCAGGGGCAAGGCCTGGGTTGGGGTGGTGTAATGTTCGGATATTGCATTCGTCCTCCTGACCCGGAAGTGGTGGGTGATTGCTGGCGAAGCATGTGGATGGAGCGCCTTGAGCAAACACCAATGTTTGCAGAAAAATGGTTGCGTCATCAATTGCGTGACGAGACCTGGGTGCAAGGATCGGTGTGCGAACACTATGAGAAAATTGACACCCCAGTTCTCGGTATCAGTGGCTGGAATGACTGTTGGCCCAATACCATGATCCGTCTTTTGGAAAATATTTCGGCACCCTGTCGCGTTGTTTCGGGACCCTGGGGACATACGTATCCAAACCAGGGCAATC
>CALGEI010000172.1 GCA_937881575.1 uncultured Flavobacteriales bacterium
CCGTGACCATGTTGCGCGTGTACTGCACGTGGCCCGGCGTATCGGCGATGATGAACTTGCGCTTGGGCGTAGCGAAATAGCGGTACGCCACATCGATGGTGATGCCTTGCTCACGTTCGGCGCGCAATCCATCGGTCAACAAACTAAGGTCAGCTGTCTCCAAGCCTTTCTTTTTGCTGGATGCCTCAACTGCTTCGAGCTGATCTTCAAAAATGCTTTTGCTGTCGTACAACAGCCGCCCAATGAGCGTGCTCTTGCCATCGTCCACGCTGCCTGCTGTGGTGAAACGAAGAAGTGAGTTTTGGTTGGAATGGCTCATCAGAAATACCCTTCTTTTTTGCGGTCCTCCATGGAAGTTTCGCTTCGTTTGTCATCGACCCTTCCGCCGCGTTCCGTGACGCGGGTGGCGGCGACTTCGGCGGTGATTTTCTCCAACGTATCGGCGTCACTTTCAATGGCGCCGGTGATGGTCAAGTCACCCAAAGTGCGGAATCGGATCCGCATGTTTTGCGGTGTTTCGCCTTCGCGCTGTGGTAAGTATTCGCTGTGAGCCAAAATTACGCCGTCCCGAATGACGCACATGCGCTCGTGCGCATAATACAGGCTGGGAAGGTCAATTTTCTCCCGGGTGATGTAATTCCAAATGTCGAGTTCGGTCCAATTGTTCAACGGAAACACGCGGAAATTTTCTCCGGGCATGTGCTTGCCGTTGAATAAATTCCAAAGTTCAGGCCGCTGATTTTTCGGATCCCATTGGCCAAAATCATCGCGGTGGCTGAAGAACCGTTCCTTAGCGCGGGCCTTCTCCTCATCGCGCCGCGCGCCACCAATGCACGCGTCGTACTTGCCGTTTTCGATGGTCTCCAGCAACGTCGCGATTTGAAGTCTGTTCCGGCTGGCTTGTGCGCCTGATTCTTCCCGCACGCGCCCGCCGTCGATGGTGTCTTGCACGCTGCCTACGATAAGCTGCACGCCCAATCGATCGGCCAGAGTGTCTCGAAACTCAATGGTTTCAGGAAAATTGTGTCCGGTGTCGATGTGCACCAAAGGCATGGGGATGCGCGCCGGTGCAAAGGCCTTTGCCGCTAGGTGGGTCACTACGATGCTGTCTTTTCCTCCACTGAACAAAATGGCCGGTCGTTCAAATTGCGCCGCCACTTCGCGCAGCACAAACATGGATTCGGCCTCGAGCTCGTCCAGGTGGCTCAATTGGTAGGGGTTACTCATCACCTTACAAAGTTCGCTTGTTTTCTACTCTCTTCCCAATTTTCCATAGCGGTACCAAGCGCGCTCGTGGAAATAATACAGCCCCATTTTCAAAATACTTTCGGCAATGGCAATGCTGGTGGCTTTTTGCACGGCTTGTGCATCGTCCTGGAAGAAAAACCAGGCGAGCAAGAACGTTGTGCCCGAGGCAATGAACCGCCAAGTGAATGCTTTGAGCAAGTGGCGGACTCTCGATTTTTTAGGGTTGGGCATGGG
>CALGEI010000173.1 GCA_937881575.1 uncultured Flavobacteriales bacterium
ACCAATAAGGGACGCCAAAGATAGCCTAAAGTTCTTTCATTTTCATCAGCAGGGTGGAAGATGTTTTGAAAGGTTTTCTTTGTCTTGGTGTTTTGTCGTTTATCGAGTGCTGAAGCAGCCTCAAATGTCGATAAATGTTGACAAATATTAGACGAATAACAAAGCTGCTCTTGCAATTTGGTGCAGTTCCCGTTACATTCGCTTCGTGTCTGTCCTTGTGTGTAAATGTGAGGGCTCACTTTGCTGTTGAATGAACTGTTAACCAAACTCTTCGCGTCATGCGTAAACTGCTATGCTTCCTCATAGCTGCGTCTTCCTTGATCAGGACTTCGCAAGCTCAAGAACCTATTTCGTCTCCATCACCTACTGTGCCTGATGGATATTGGTTGGAAGTTCAGGAATACGCATCCCACGATGGCTTGGTGGGCTCGGTGGATTTGACCGGATATACCACCTACCGCATTTACCTGAACATGGTAAATGAACAGGATTTTTTATCGACCGTATCGGGTGAGGCGGACAACCCGTTGATTCTGAATTCATCATCAGAAATAGCGTGGTACAATGATTTGGTATTAGGCTCTGACTTAGGGTCCCAAAGCAATTCTGGATTTTTCGGTTTCTTTCCTCACTTGGCTTATGACAGTTGGCTGACGATTGGGGGAGAGAGCTCTGCAGATGGAATTGACGTTTCAGCGGCAGAAGGTGAGCTCAGCTTGTTTGGTCAGTTCAATTCGGGAGATAATGTTTTAATAAACGATGCAACGGGTTCAGCGCTGCTAACGCTATTTCCATGTGACCCCTATGATTTGACGGCGTGTGACTGGAGTCATCCGTCCTTTGCTGGCGAGGACTTGCGCGTGCTGGTTGGGCAAATCACAACCCAAGGTGAGTTGACAGGGCAAATGCAAATCCAGGTTTTCAGCAACGGAACAGCGGAGGAGGAATGGCGTGGCGTGATTCCGTTGACCCCCTTTTCTCCTGAAGAAATTGTGGATGGTTGTATGGATGTTTTGGCTTGTAATTTTGATTCGACTGCTACGAATGATGATGGCACTTGCGATTACTGTTCATGCTCCGTCTCTGGAATGGTTTCTTCCGACTACACCATGATCGTGGAAGAGCATGCGGTGGACATTGTTTCTGGAATGACAACCTACCGGTTCTATATGAACATGGCCAATGGTGATGACTTCCTTAGTTCTGTGTACGGCAACAGTGATGATCAACTGACGTTATCGACGACGTCAGGGTTTTACAACAGTCAATTTGGAGGGACGACAGCAGGTGCTGTGAATCCTGCTTTTTTCGCTTTCGCCCCTGATTTGGAGGCTGATAGCTGGGTTACAATCGGGATTGAATCGCAGCCAACAGGATCTGAAATTGCGATTAGTACGGTTGAAAGTACAGATCAACCTTGGGTCAGCGCTTTTGCGTTTGCTAGTGCAATCGATGGGCAGGACATCCTAATAAATGACTTTACGGGAGGGGCGTGGTACGTTCTGAATGGCTCACCAAATGGGCTTCCGGACCCAGTCAATGATCGGGTTCTCTTTATGCAGCTCACCACGGCTGGTGAGTTGAGTGGCACGTTGAATACACAAGTGTTTGTTGGCGGAGATGGTGCGAATGACGTTCGGGGCAGTTTCACCTTCAACGGTGTGGGCTTGTATTCGCCAGATGTCTCAAATGTTTCCAATGCCTGCGGTTGTATGGATCCTGCTGCGCAGAACTTTGATCCTGAGGCCGATTATGATGACGGGAGTTGCGTTGATTTCATAGAGGGTTGCATCGACGATGCAGCCTGTAATTATGACGATGGAGCCAACACGGATGACGGCACATGTGCGTATGCCGCAGCGGGCTATGACTGCAATGGCAACTGCCTCATCGATACGGATGGCGACGGTGTTTGCGATGCATTCGAGATCGAGGGGTGCGTCATTGTTTCTGCATGCAATTACAATCCATTGGCTACAGAAAATGATGATTCATGTGAGTCATTCTCATGTGCAGGATGCTTGGATGAGTCGTCATGTACGTATGATCCTGAAGCGACCATTTCGAATGAGGGAGGGTGTTTGTACGCTGCTGACGGCTACGACTGCGACGGCAACTGCCTCGTGGATTCGGACGGGGACGGCGTTTGTGACGACTTCGAGATCGCGGGTTGCCAGGATGCTACGGCGTGCAACTACGATGCGACTGCGACAGACGATGACGGCTCTTGCACCTATGCTGCAACGGGCTACGACTGCGACGGCGACTGCTTCGTGGATACGGACGGGGACGGCGTTTGTGACGACTTCGAGATCGCTGGTTGCCAGGACGCTGCGGCGTGCAACTACGATGCGACTGCGACAGACGATGACGGCTCTTGCGCTTACGCTGCCGCGGGCTACGACTGCGAGGGCAACTGCCTCGTGGATACGGACGGGGACGGCGTTTGTGACGACTTCGAGGTGGATGGATGCATCGCTTCCAATGCTTGCAATTATGATGTGTTCGCTACAGAGGATGATGGCTCATGCGATTTTTGTTCTTGCTCCACAGCGGGTATGATGGCGTATTCGCATTCCATGACAGTGGAGGTGCACGCTACAGATCTTGTTCCTGGAATGACGACCTATCGTTTTTATATGAACATGGCGAACAGCGATGATTTTATGAGTGCGGTATTTGGGAACGATACAGATCCGTTGACATTGTCGACAACAACGGGCTTCTATAACAGCGAAATGGGCGGTATAACTGCAGCAGAAGTGAGCCCTGCGTTCATGGCGCTGTTCCCGGATTTGGCCGCAGATAGCTGGGTTACCGTTGGAATCGAATCTGAGAATACAGGTTTGGAGACGACCATTAATACGTTCGAAAGTGCGGATCAACCTTGGATGGATGCATTTGCTTTTGGAAGTGAGATGGACGGTCAGGACATCGTCATGGATGATAATTTCGGAGGTGCTTGGTATGTGCTCAATTTGGACAATGCTCCCAACGGATTGCCTGACGCAGAGAACAATCGGGTCTTGTTGATGCAACTGACGACTTCTGGTGTGATCAGCGGCACCATCAATACGCAAGTCTTTATCAATGGAATTGGAGAGAATGACGTGCGAAGCACGTTTTCGTTTTCTGGGCCCGGAACTTATTTCGATGGTGTAACAGGTGTTTCGAACGCATGCGGATGCATGGACGCTGAGGCGTTTAACTTCGATCCAACAGCTGAATATGACAATGGTAGCTGCATTGCCACAAGCGAAGGATGCTTGGACGCAATGGCGTGCAACTATGACGCAACAGCAAACACCGATGACGGCTCTTGCACTTACGCTGCCGCGGGTTACGACTGCGAGGGCAACTGCCTCGTGGATACGGACGG
>CALGEI010000174.1 GCA_937881575.1 uncultured Flavobacteriales bacterium
GCCTTTCACAGCTGGGTGATGCAGACCGATCGAAATGGTCGAATTCAAGATACACCGAGAGGGCTCATTCAAGCGACCGGGTTTATCCATCAAATGCCTGGGGCAAAACAAGCATGGAATGCTCCATTTTATGCTCCATTCAAACAACTCGGGAATGTGACCTTAAAAACACAGCATTTCAATGCGGTTGTTTTGTGGGCTATGGTCCTTCTGCTGTTCTTTCTCCTAGCCAATCGCATCCCTGAAAAAATGGGCAACCGCGGGGTAAACCGATCCTAAATTATCCAGGAGTCGCGATTAATTTGAATGGAATATCAATGATGGCATTGTAATCTTCTCCGGCTTCCAACATGTCTTCATCTTCTTCTTCGTAATACCAAAGCACGGTTGCATCATTTTGTGACTTTTCGACACGTTTTAACAAGTCCATAATGCATTTGCTGCTGCTGGTATTGAAGTACTCCAAGCGAATTGAAATATCAATGGCGGTTCCACCATCTTGGAGGTTTTGTTCTACCCAATCCAATAGCGGCTGATAGAATTCAATTGAATTCTCGGGAATTGACCTGCCTGAAATCGACATGCTTAAAGGCTCAGTATGGAATTGAATGTCTGGCGTCTTGGAAGTGCCAGTCAAATGGATTGAGCTCATGTTGTGGGGGTTATTTGTGCTGTAAATCGAACAAGAGTTCGGCTTTGATCAATGCTTGAAAGAGTCATGTCCAGCTGTCCGTTGGTCTTCCTTAGGATTTCATTTAATCCAATTCCTCCGCCTCCGTGTGCGCTGCGATTCGCAAAAGCGAGTTTTTCACGTTGAGATTGTCGCCACTCATCTGGGGAAAGCAACATGAGCTGATTCCAACGTTCTCTCAAGTTGTGCTGTCCCTCAGAGTTCAATTCGTTCTCCGTAGTGATGGTCCAGTTCAGACCATCCGATCCAATCATAAAACGAGTGTGATTGGATTCGGTAGGACTGTGGTGATACAAGTTTTGCAAAAGCTCAATGGTCACACGGACGAGTCGTTTTTTCTGAAGAGTCAGACATTCGGAAGACTCCAAACGCCGTTCAAGCCACTGCAGGACGTATTGAACGGTAGACTCTTGGATGGAACCATTCCACAGAAGTTCAAGCTGTCCGGATTTTATTCTTTCATCCGAAATCAATGAACCTGTTTGTTTTGGAGGAAAACCGCTAGACATGGTTCAATTTACGTGGTCCTTTCAGAACTTCCGGAACTCAAACCCAAGAGTAATGAGTCAAGACCTGTGGAAAAGCGAAGCAAACTGGTTTGAGGAGTGGTTTGATTCCGAAGCGTACCATGTGCTTTATCGCAACCGTGATTTAGAAGAAGCGACGGATTTCATCAATCGTGTTTCTGCACGGTTTTTTCAGCCACAAGGAAAACGCCTGTTGGATCTAGGATGTGGGATGGGGCGCCATGCAGTTTCATTGGCAAAGCTGGGCCATGAGGTCGTTGGAATCGACTTGAGTGAACGCAGCATTTCGAATGCAAAAGAAGCCCATCGCAAGTACGAGGCTTTGTCCTTTGTTCGTGCAGATATGCGATCATTGATTGACCACGTTGAAAAGGATTCATTTGATGGCATATTGCTGTTATTTACCAGCTTTGGATATTTTGAACAAGACGAGGACCATCAGAAGGTCTTGAAGCAGATTCATCAGGCATTGCGAACCGGAGGACATTTTTTATTGGACTATTTCAATGTTGAGGCGGTCCAAGCAAAGTTGACTCCTCATGAGTTCGTCGAGCGCGATGGCTGGTCATTTGAAATAAACCGTCGAATTGAAAATGGTTGGGTCGAGAAATCCATTGGATACAAGAACGAACAAGGTTTCTCAAAACATGCTTTGGAGCGGGTGCGCTCATTCAGTTCCGATGACTTGAAAAGCATGTGTGAATCAATCGGCTTTCATGATGTGGAGCTCTTTGGGAATTATCAATTGGAAGGCTTGTTAGCGAATAGCCCAAGGTGTATACTTGTTGCCCGTAAATAATCATGTGGACAGCTTCATTTCTTTTGCTTCTTGTTGCCCTTGTTGGGGCTGGAATTTATGAGTGGGCAGGCAAGTCTTTGCAAGTGCACTTGCCTTTAATTTTGGCATTTGGTGGTGCTTTTTTGATTGGACTTATTTTCAATCACCTGGTTCCAGAGACCTATGCCTTGGGGGCTCATGCAGGATGGTTTGTCCTGTTCGGATTTATGTTCCAAGGGGTGTTGGAATTCCTTTCTCAAGGAATTGAGCACGGCCATGTTCATCTGCACGGTTCCAAAGATGGAGATGCTAAAACACCTTGGGGCATCGTGATCAGCCTGTGCTTGCACGCGTTGATCGAGTCCATGCCATTGACCGAGTCGAATGGTCATCATGGACACGATCACCATCATGGTCATGTGCATGCTTCAGGGGTCGAGGAATTGGATATGGCTCTTTTCTTCGGTTTGGTTCTCCATAAATTCCCTGTAGCGCTGGTCTTAATGGGTATGTTGAATGCTTTCGGAATGAGTGCCCTGGGGCGTTGGACGGTCATGGTTGCATTTGGACTCATGCCTTTTTTTGGCATGGCAATCTATGAAGGTCTGGTGCACTCAGGTGCAAGCTGGGCAGAACAAGTTCCCTTGATTGCGGGTGGTGTATTAATTGGAATCCTGCTTCATATCAGTACGACCATTCTATTTGAAACGGGGGATGGACATCGATTCAACCGAAACAAGTTATTGGTAACCTTAGCAGGTTTGGCACTGGCTATGTTGACAACGGGTCATTAATGCGTTAATCGTCGAAAATTATCGACGAAACGAAACAAAATCGTGTTAAACGCGTAATGGAGGTCACTTAACCTTCATTATGAAACACTATCGCATCCACATTGATGTCAATAAATTTGAACAGATTTATTTGCATCGACATCGTTTTGAAGTCAACCTATTCGAGTACTGCTTGAATTGAACGAAAATTAGAATAAAGAAGCGGCCATGCTTTGGGCTTGAGCATAGGCCCTAGCGTCTTGGACGGACCAGCTTTTCAATCCCACAAAATACTCGATCATGCGCTCGGTGGGAATGTTTCCGACCAGCTCATCTTGTGCCATAGGGCAGCCTCCGATTCCTCGGAGAGCCCCATCGAAACGAAGGCAGCCTCCATTGTAGGCTGCCTTTATTTTTTCCAGTGCATCCCATGGCGTCGCATGCAGATGGGCTCCGAATGTGGTCTCTTGAAATGTTGGTATCAGTGCAGAGAAGCTGTTCTGAATAACGATTCCATCCGCTTTTCCAATGGTGTCACTCAGGGCGACAACATGGGGGGAAAAGCGTTCAATGATTTTTCCTGACCAATCCACTAGCATGTCGGGACTCCATTCATCGCCATAGGGATTCCCAAACCCCATGCTGATGTAAACAACCAATTGCTTGTCCTTCGCAACGACGTGTTCATGAATCCGGCACAATCGCTCTAGGGCTTCTTCAATATTGGCACCCGTGTTTCGCAGTTGAAATTGCTCTGAAATGCTAAACGGAAAGCCAATGTCATCAACACCTTCAAATTCACAAGCCTCGCGTGCGCCTCGCTCATTGGCAACGATGACGAGCACGCGACTGGTGCTTTCTAAATGCCCTTCTTCGTGCAGCGACCGAATGACTTTGCTTGTGTCAGCCATTTGAGGGATCGCTTTGTGCGAGACAAAGCTTCCCAGGTCTAACGTGTCAAATCCCACATCCAATAAGGCCCGGTAGTAAGCGATTTTGTCATTTGTAGAAATGGGGGAGGGCCAGCCTTGAATGGCATCTCGAGGGCATTCAACCAAATGGACTTGTTGCATGAATCAAAGTTAAGGGACAGAACATTGGATTCAGTTGTAACCAAATCGGAGTGACATGCGTAGGAGGGATACACGATTACATTTCTGTACCCATGGACTTGATTTCTTTCAACCGCTTACCACTAGACGAAAAGACGAATTACATGTGGGACCATGGTATATGCCATGCCCAACGTATCGTCGAGAACCGCTATATCCTTTGCATTTTTGAACTGAATGACTTCTATGTGGAAGCGATTTATTCGCGCAGAAATAACCGTGTAAATGCCATTCTTCCTATTGCGGATTTGCCGGAGTGGCAAGGGTATGTAGACCAAGTTTTGACCAATCTGCTTCATTTGAACTGATGTCCATGTCCGGACACCAGGGAAGCCAATGAAATTTGTGCTTACCCCATTGAATCGTTTTGACTTGATTGTTTTCGCCTGTTCGGTTCCAACTGAATGGGCGGCTTTGTATCTGACCCTTCCAGTCGCCAGTCGAATTTCGGTAAACCCACCCCGTCTCCCAGATCATGAATTGATCCAATGCCAAAAGGTTGTCATCAGAAGAGATTCCTTTTGCAAGGCGGAGCTTCTGAGATACGCGATCGAGATCCCAGTTGTTTTCGGCAACTATTCGGATTCCAGAGCGTCCCTCCAATACCAGAACGGGTGCTTTTGAGCGCGACGTACTGATCTCCAAAAATGGCGAAGGCCAAGGTGAGAGCCAGGGAATAAAGAGCATCACGAGTGTTATAATGCGCAGCGACCAAGCCAAGCGTTGATTGGGGAAGACGAGGAGCACGATGTTCCAAGCAAAAAACAAAGCGGTCAGTCCGCACCACAGAATAGGACTCCATGCATGAATAGATGGGGCCCAACTGAGATGTGCGTCGGCATATTGAAGCAGATGAAAAGTATTTTCGACCACCCAAGAAATCAGTTGACCAAGTCCATGAGATAGCGGTGATAATACATCGATTTGATGAAGACCGAGCCAGAGCAATGTTCCCAGACCGATGGAGCTCATCCAGGGAGCAATCAGCATGTTCATAGGAAGAAAGGCCAATGGGAAACGTCCGAAAGCATGGGCTGTCCAAGCGATAGTTCCAAATTGTGCAGCAATGGGTATAGCGAAACTGAGTCGCCAATTTTGACTCCAACCGGCCTGTTTCAAATTCATTAAAACCACCAAAATGGCGGCTACTGCAACAAAACTAAGCTGGGTGCCGAGGGCCATAACGGCATGTGGTTTCCAAAGTAGCACGATGATTCCGGCCAATGACCAGCATTGAAAAGGGGAAATGGGGCGACGGAAGCAGGGCCCCACGACGTAAGCAGTACTCATGACTGCGGCTCTCACGGCTGATACAGGAGCATGGCAAAGCAAAACATACATCCAAATTGCGGGAAAAAGCATGAATCCGATGATTCGAAGCCACCTGCGTCTGTTGCGAATGAGAAGAAAGGGGGCAAGTCCGACAAGCCCAATGTGGTAGCCACTCACTGCAAGAACATGTGCAATGCCTCCATTTGAAAAGGCACGTTTAACCTCTTTCGAAAGTCCTGTTTTATCACCCAAGAAAACGGCCAATAATAAGGCTTCAGCATCCGGGTCAAAATTCGATTTTAAACCATTTCGAAAGGATTCACGCCAGGTGGAGAGCAAATTGGGTTTTGAAATGAGGCCTGTGGATACGGAGATCGGTTCAAGAGGAGTGATTCGTCCCTGAATGTTCTGTGTGTACTTCCATCGTTTTAGATTGAATTCTCCTTGCGCAATGAAAGGGCTAATTCGTCCCCAGAAGGCTTTCGTTGTACCGTGTTTTTGCCGTTTCCCCATTTCCACAACCCAAGATTGGTGGGTGTTCAATGAAGTGCAATTGCAGGGAGCGCTGAGCTCAAAGGGACATTGACAAGTCCATTGATCCACGAATTCTTTTTCGCAAATAGGAGCATGAGTGAGTTGCCATTCCATTCTTCCCCATCCAAGAAGAATGCAACCAGCTGTTAACATGAGGTCGACCCGGAACCTTGGAATACAAATCCAACTCAAGGCAATCAGGGGCCCAGAAATGAGCAGTAAGCACTGTTCTCTTGAAGCACACACTCCAAAAGAGAAGAAGGCTAGCGACCAAAATAAAGGGGCATGAATACCATGGACACGAAAAAACCTCCACATTCATCAAACATCCAGCGGAATAAGGCCGACGAACGAACGCTTTCACAGAACGCAGGCCAGACTTGACTTTAGTTGTTTCCTGCGTCGAAATGGTCTGGGTCGAGATCTTGAAATACTTGTCGTCCCGCGACGAAATAATCCCAAACGATGCTTCGATAATACCATCCACAATAATTGCGGCTGTCATTCGCTGTTGAGGTCGAATTCGTAGCAAGCATTTCGTCACGACGTTTGCGACGCATTTTAAAGAAGGACTTGTAAAAATCTCGATGTGCTCGAGTGACAGCCAAAAACAAGTTCCACGAACCTTCTGATAGAAATTTGGCCGATGCAATTCCGTCCAGGATCATGCGCTTAAAAAGCATGGGGTACAAAGCCTTTTTGTGGTGGTTTTTGACCAACAGAAATAAATTGTTTCTGAAATTCAAATAAGTTTTGAATGGGCTAATCTTTTGTAAAGTGCCACCGCCCAGGTGGTAGACGACAGATTGACCGCACACCCCTATGCGCAATCCCCTGTTTTTCAGACGCCAACAAAGGTCGATTTCCTCCATATGGGCGAAAAAGTCAACATCCAGGCCGCCCAATTTGTGGAATGCTTTGGCATCAATGAACAGGGCTGCTCCGGATGCCCAAAAGACCTCTCTGTTTTCAGCATATTGTCCATGATCTGATTCGAAAACTTCAAAAATCCTCCCAGCGCAAAACGTGTAACCGAATTGGTCGATGTATCCTCCGGCAGCTCCGGCATACTCAAAAAGCTCATTGTCGGAATCGTTCCGTATCAAAGGCTGGCAGGCGGCAAAACCTTCGTCGCGCATCATGGAGAGAACAGGAGGGATCCAATGTTTTGTCGTCCTGACATCACTGTTCAAGAGCACGTATGTTTTTGCTTGGATTTGGGAAAGACCGGCATTGTAGCCACCTGAGAAACCTAAATTCCTTTGGAGCGCAATGACCTCGACTTCAGGATAGGTTCGCTTGCACCAGGAAATGGACTCGTCTGTGCTTCCATTGTCGATCAATGCGACATCGGCATCGTCCTGCGAATGCTCGATGACGGAGGGCAAGTATGTTTGTAAATGGTGCAATCCATTCCAATTCAAGATAGCGATTACTGTTCGCTCAGAAGGAAGGTGCCGGCTCATCTTGGATTGAAAAATAAATCTTCGGGCTCCTCACCAGAAAAAGTGTCGCGCCTTGGGTTGAGTCGGTTGATTTGCGATTCCGTAACCCGCAGGCTGTTCTCCCGGTTTCTCAAGATATGCAGCCAATCGTTGTTCTGAACTTCTCCGAGCATGTCAGAATGCAACAAGGCGAAACACTCAGCAATCATGTGTGGAGAGAAGAACAAGAAGCGCTTGTTCGTAAAAGAACCGGCCCGGTGATAATGCCAAATTTCATACGGGTAGTAATCCGTTCCGTTGTGTCGCTTCACGATGGTGTTGGGTGGACCATAACGGAGATAAACGTAACCCATATCAGTCATTGCGCCATGGCCATTTCTGCAGGCTCCGAAAACACTGTCTGAGTAAGCCACGGCGGTCACATAGGATCTCCACCCTTGTTCAGGGTTAATCGGGGTGTGATTCAACCAAAAATCAGAGAGGAATGCTTGCATTTGTGCGACCGTAGCAGCTTCCATGAAGTGGTCGATTGTTTGTTGTTCAGATGGGGCACCAAGGGGATGGTGGTCCTTGATGTGCTGCAACAAAGTCAATGAGTCTGTAAATGCCGCGATATAGGGAGGTATCCCACTGGGATTCGCGAGGAGTGATTGTTCTATGAGCGGCTGAACAGCGAGTCGTTTTTCTGCGATGATTTGATTATCGCGTGTAGCAGCTTGAATAACGAGGTTGTGACTATTTGACCAATCCAGGCCATCCAGTGGGATGGAAGAGAAAAAAGGGACGATCGGCCCCGCTGTTTTTCGGAAATATCGTTTGGTCTTAGAGTGAACCATGCCATCGCGGGATTCCATCCAGCTGCTCATTAAAAACAAGGAGTCGACCACTTCATCGGCATGATACAACTCGGCATAAAACGGCAGGTGCGTCATGTCAACACTGAACTGGCCTCCAACCAAGGGAAGCATGTCATAGCCTGAACGCGAAATGGAGGTTGGTTCGTTCTGGTTTGAGGCGGCATACGCACCGACTAAAAAGGGGTCTGACCATTGAGGCGCATTAGGATCGGGAACTCTCAAATCCATTTGAACCTCTGTGGCTTTAGCTTCCGAATTGAACGCATCCAGAATGGATACACTCAGGCGGTACGTGCCGGGTTTCACTTGAAGCCGTTCCAAATGAAATTGAGTTCCGAGTTGGGACAATTCTTCCGTCGAGTCTGGAACTCCAATGACGTCTGCTTTTCCAAAGGCGGCTACCGTATTTTCAGATTCAAGAATGACTTTGACTTCTGCTTGGGTGCGCCATCCTGATGAATCGAGTTGAGAAGTAAGTGCCGAACTTTCAAACTCCAAGTGGACCTCTACAAACGGTTGTCCTTCAGATTGGAAATTCAAAACATCGCACCAAACAGTCGGATTTTGCGCGGAGAAATGAGGAATTGATGCCAACAAAATGCCCCAAACAAAGAGACGCCTGGGAGCAGAATGAAGGCAAAATCGAGCAAACTTCATCCAGCAAAGGTATTGGTTTGCTATCGTTCCTCGTCATGTTGTAATTTGCTCAAAACATGTGAACTATGAAATCTCTGTTGCAATGCCTGAAGATGATTGTTGTGGCAATTGCTTTCTCTGTTCTGAGTATGTCAGCATCTGCTACGCATCTTGTGGGAGGGGAATTGACGTATACTTATGTAGGAGCTACTGCGACGGGCCAAATGCAATTCGAGATTCATTGTTTCATATACAGGGACTGCAGTTCTGCAAATACCAACGGCACGGGTTTTGACGAGGATGCGGCCATCGCTGTATACCAAGGGAATACTTTAATTACAACGGCATTGGCCCCATTGAATCCGGGGCTTATTGACAATATTATTCCGCAAAACCCCAACAACTGTGCCTTTTTGCCAGATGATCTTTGCATTGAACGAGGAGAGTACATTGCCGTTGTCACATTAAGCCCTAGTCAGCAGCCCTATACTTTGGTGCATCAAAGATGTTGCCGATCGCCGGCCATTACCAACTTGAATTTGCCCCAGGATCAAGGATTCTCCTTGACTACGACCATTCCAGGAAACCTCACCAACATTGGCCCGAACAACTCGCCTGTTTTCAATGAATTGCCTCAGGCATTTATTTGTAATAATTATCCTTTTGTTTTGGACAACAGCGCATCAGATGTGGATGGTGATTCGCTGAGTTATTCTTTATGTCCGATTTACTTGGGCGGATCATACTTTTCACCCGCTCCCAATCCGCCGACAGGACCGCCATTCAATCCAGTAGGTTGGTCCAATGGATTCAGTGCCGGATCTCCTTTGGGAGCTGCTGCGGGCTTCTCTATCAATCCCGCCACAGGAATGCTGACGGGCACTCCCAACATCATCGGGAAGTTTGCTTTGGGAATTTGTGTCTTGGAATGGAGAGACGGTCAGCAAATTGGAGCAATTTTAAGAGACTTCACGATTGACGTGGTGACTTGCAATATTTTGGCTCCAGGGTATGACGCTCCGGATCCTTGCACGGGAATGGCGGCGGCGTTTGAATTGACATCCAACCCCAGTGAATCGTACACTTGGGATTTTGGTGTTGACGGCACAAGCGACGACACGAGCACAGAAGCTGAACCCGTCTTCACGTATGACGAAGCAGGCATCTACGATGTGAGCTTGTATTTCGAAACGGGCACCTGCTCGGACTCATTGTTCTTTGAAGTGGTCGCGGTAGCCCCTTGGGAAACTGCCTTTGAAATTGATGATTTGCAATGCAGCGAGGGAGGATGGCTTGGTGAATT
Source organism: uncultured Flavobacteriales bacterium (assembly GCA_937881575.1). Classification (GTDB taxonomy): domain Bacteria; phylum Bacteroidota; class Bacteroidia; order Flavobacteriales_D; family Sanyastnellaceae; genus UA16. The sequence continues at coordinate 9,929 of CALGEI010000174.1, forward strand.
GAATTTGACTGAGTCCAACTGGGGTTCCGAAGTTGATTGGCATTGGGATTTCGGAGTCAATTCCAATCCGCCGGAGGCATCCAACGTCCATCCAGATAGTGTTTGGTTTCCCTCAGATAACGGCATTGAAGTCACACTTGAGTCGTCAGCATTTGGATGTCTGAACAACGCTTCCTTGACCCTGGATTTACCGGATTTACCCCTGGCTGATTTCATCCTATTGTCTGAGCCTTGCAGCGGCTTAGAGGTTGAATTTCAAAACGAATCTCCTGAGAGTGGACCTTTTTCTTGGAACTTTGGAGGAGGCGGGCAGCTTCCTTCCAATGAAGTCAGTCCCATCTTTACCTATCCTGCTTATGGCACCTACCAGGTCGTACTTACAGCGGGTGCAGGAAGTGAGTGTCCAGACACGCAATCGATGGAGATTACATTGCTTCCGGCGAACCCTTTTGGGGAAGGCCTCATAGTCCAACCCGTTTCTTTTTGTGATAGCACGGGGTTTGTATTGCTGCAATTTGCAGGATCAGGAGCGGACGAGCTGGTTTGGAACTTCCCAGGCTCAGTGGAATCAACGAGTGCTAGTGTCATCGGCCAATTCCCGGGTGTTGGTGATTACCTGGGTACATTGACGCTATACAACGCTTATTGTGATTTGACTGAAATTATAGATGTAGAGGTTGCTGTTCCGGAGCCACTTCAAGGCGTGGAATATGTCGTCCCCAATGTGTTTTCACCTAACAACGACTCAGACAATGATGCGTTCGGTGTCGCCTTCAAGTCTCCATCGGGTGGTACACTATCGAATTTAGATCCAGGACAATTCAAGCTGTTCGATCTCCAGGTTTTCAATCGTTGGGGATCCTTGATGTTTTCGAGTTCACAAGCGGGATCTTCTTGGCGAGCGACGGATGCAGCGGAAGGAACGTATTACACGCTCTTCAGATCCCAGCATATTTGCGATCAAAATCCGTTTGAATACGCGGGCGAAGTCACGTTGGTCCGTTAGGGGTGCTGTCTTGAAGACGAATTGGAATCAAACAAGTCCGGTCGAGTCAACCGAAGCCAAGGCCGAGCCCACCTGGCGATGCGAATGCACCGCAGCTTCGGGACGGGCTGAGCGCCAAATTCGGCGTAGAATTGATCGACTCCAGGATCCATGGACCCTCCAAAATCAAAGCAGGTATTCCCTCTCTGGTATGCCGATCGCAGACCTGCCGCGATCAGTATAACACTGGCCCATGCGGACTCTTTGCTTCGTCTTTGTCCTCCAAATGCGTAGATGGTTCGTCCTTTTTCGTGAAGGAAAACCGCGCTCGCAACATCCCGGTCATTTTGGTCTAGAACTACGCCAGCCGTTTGATGCGGAGATTCTAATATTTTTTCAAGTTGCGCTCGCGTGACGGAAACATTTGAATTTAAATTTTTACGTTGCCTTGCAGCCTGATGCAATTCTAAAATTCGTTCAGCATCATCGGTCAATTCTAGACGCAATCCATTGCGATCACCTTTGCGAATTTGTTTCAGACGGTGGTTGGGCAATTGATTCACGGGGTCACCGTCTTCCAAATTCCAATGCAATTGACGCGTGTGCCTTTGCTGAATGCTCCAACTAGAATCCCCTTCGCATGTCATTCCGGGAGGCAAATCCAAAATGACACATGGAAATCCAGATTGGTCCAGTGCATTCCAATTTGGTTCCCTGTTCCAGCCAATGTGCAATGCTCCAGGAGGGGTGAAGAGGGCGCCAATTCCTTTTATACTTCCTCTTGCCATGCTGAACTGACCGTCCAATTCAAAAGAAGCTCCACCGGACAGCCAGATGGGGTCTGCATACCAAGATGGAGGAGGCTCAGACAGATGGGGCATGATGCGAAGTAGGACTCATGAAGTTGCAACGATATCAGCCCTCTTGAGCTTCTAATCGGTTCAAAATTTCTTCCAACTGCTCAGCACTGATTTGTTTCGCCAAAATTTGCTTGTCCTGATCGAGCAAGAAAACCTTAGGCGTAGCGAACACGTCAAACGTGGTTCTGAAATTCAAGCTTTTCAATGTAGTAGTCCTTGTTTCAATGAGGACCATGGCGCTATCCTGAGCGTTAATAAGCGGGTTATCACTCACGTTGATCCAGTCGGTGTATTCTTTTTCTCGAACATATTCTTGCCAAGGTTCAGGGTCAAAATCGTTGCCAATGGCATAGATTTCAAGACCCTTTTCTTGCCATCGATTATAGAGTTCTCTGAATTTAGGCAATTCCTTCTTGCAGTGGCCGCAGGTGCTTTCCCAGATGATCACAACGGTATATTTGGCCTCAATGCCGTGCAACGACTCCCACTTGTTTTGACCCAAGTCAGGCAGGATAATGTTGGGAATGGTATTCCCACACATGCTATCTCTTAATTCGTCTGCCCTCTCTTGAATTTTTTTCAGTTGATCAGGCTTCAGCCAAACCGCCTTGCCCGTATTGTAATAGCGATCGACCATGCCAACAAAGACTTTGTCCATGCACATCACTTGAGACGATTCCGAAGCGAAGGTGATATAATGCGTGATGTACTTGAACATTTCAGCATTCCCCTCCGTGCGAGCAATTAAGCGATCGGCCTCAACAGCAAGCGAATCTGGAATCTGAGGCAACACCTTGGTCCAGAAACGATCTAGAATTTGATGAAAACTACCATCTCGCACCAAACGAGGATCGGAAAAGTCAACGCGGTCCCAGTAGTGGTTGCGGTACCATCTGTATTGGAGATCTTGTATGTTCACGATATTGGGAGGGAACGCGGGAAGTTCTGGTTCCAAAACCATGTTCAAGTACTTCGCGAAGAGCATTTCGCTGTGTTCTTCAAGAATTCGACGCTGTTCCTCTGCGACCTGCCGGCCAAAGGAAGTCAGAACCTCGCGAGCATTTGCGATAGAAGCCTCGGAAGATGTCGAGTCGGAGAGCACCGCTTCAAGAGGAGCGGCTTGTGTGCGTCGTTCAGCCAAAAAAGCCATGTAGTTGTAAAACAAGGCATTTTCATTGCTTTTTATGACCTCTACGTCACCCGTTGGATTTTGGGCTGAAGTTCGAATCACAATGTCCTCTTCAACCGCTAAAAACTCAAAGTACTTGGGGCCTGGCATGACAATGGCATACTTGCCACACTCTTCTTTGATTCGACCCGAAAATCGCACGTGACCAGAAGCGTCAGCGACGGTCGTGTCAGCATAGTACATCTTGTCGCCATAATAGTGCGCTAAAAAAATAGTATCACCCGAGAGCCCATCAATGGTCACATCGATGGTGTGGCTCTGAGCAGCTAAGTTTAAAGAGCTCGCTCCTAGAATACCGGATATGAGCACAAAGCCAAATAAGGTCCGATTGATTGGATGCATGAAATAAAGTTTCATCTGTTTGTTGGAACTTGCAAGTTGTACAAATTTACTCCTCGATGAGGGGTGTTTCGGTGTTTGATTTCACAAGGATTCTCAACAAATGATTGGCAATAAGCATACCGTTTTTGTGATTGGAGCAGGCTGGGTAGGAGCGCCTTTGGCGCGTAAGCTAACAATTGAGGGACATACAGTTCGAGCGACAACCCGAGCTTCTGAGAAAGTGAAACCATTTGAATTGGCTGGATTGACACCGATTTTATGGAATTCGGAGCACCATGCTCCCGGTATAGAACGCTCCTTGAAACTTCGAGAAGCTGCGGCGGATGCGTCCCTTTGGATCTTGACGGTTCCTCCCAATAGGCAGATGAATCAGTCGGAGAATGAATCGTGGCATCGAGATGTCCTCTCAGCAGCGGAAGCGAGTGGCGTGGTTCGGCTGGTTGTATTGAGTTCAACTTCGGTCTACCCGATGGGCGGAATGATGCAAGAGAACGATGCCTCAATCAAGGCCATTTCACCTCATTCAGGTAAATCGATGTTGGCATTAGAGCAAGTTTTCGATTCTGCTAAATGTGATGTCGTCATTTTGCGTTTAGGGGCGTTGATTGGATTGTCAAGGCATCCTGCAATCAGAGCATCGAAGATTGGCTGGAGTGATCCACTTCGGCGCATGAACGCCACTTCCCTTGAAGATGCCGTCAATGCTTGTGCACACGTCCTATTGAAAGATCGCTGCTGTGGGGCATTCAATGTTGTGACACCACATCACCCTACGTTCAATGCATTGGGGAAAAGGCTTGTTGAATTGGGATGGCCTGAACGTTTATACGATCAGCATCAGGAGGAACAGATTCAAGATGTGAATTCCAAAGAGGTTTCATCGATTAAACTCATCGAGTCAGGATTTGAATTTAGAACAAAAAGTCTTTTTGATTGGGCTGAAAAAATGGGAGGGCCACAAAGCCAGATGTCCATTCCTTTTGGACATCATGTGATTCAAGGAACGCTTCACGGTTCAGATGAAATTCTTGGAGAGGCTGAGAATCAGGCCAAAGAGGTCGTGGTGTTTGCACATGGATACAAAGGATTCAAAGATTGGGGGGCGTGGGGAGTTGTCATGGACGCCTTGAGTGATTCCGATCGCATGGCATTTCGCTTTGATTTCACCCACAATGGTGTCCACCCCCTCTTCCCTGAAGAAATTATTGAGACTGAAAAGTGGAGCTTCAACACCTACAGGAATGAAATAGAAGAACTGAAGGCTGTCGTTGTTTATTGGCAGAACCGAGGCCATCGAGTGAATCTAATAGGACACAGCAGAGGTGGAGGCATCTCTTCCATTGCGGCAGCTGAACTGCAAGCAGTGGGTTTTCCGATCAAGTCGTGTGCGCTGTGGGCCTCGGTTTCTGATTTCGAAGCGCGTTTTCCAGAGCAGCCTAAATTGGAGGAGTGGCGTAAAAGTGATTGTTTGAAAGTAGTGAATGCACGAACAGGCCAAACGTTGCACCACCGTTTTTCCTTTTATGAATCCTTTCAGAAAGAGGCTCAAAATTTAAGTATTGAAGGAGCGGTTAGGAAGTTGCACTGTCCACTGTTCATCGCTCATGCGATCGATGATGTCTCAGTAGCGGCCCATGAAGCGGAGTCTATCGCAAGGGCATCCGGAACGGATGTGCTCTGGATTCAAATAGGAGGGCATACCTTCGGTACGCATCATCCCTGGTCGATGTCGACCCTGCCTGAGCCGATGGTCGAGCTCATAGAAGCCACTAAAGAATTCTTCAAGTCCTAAAAAGTTGGAGCATAAAAAAAGCCCACATGTCTGTGGGCTTTTATTTGAAATTTAGACTGATTAGTGCTGGATGACGAGTCGCTGAGTCGATCGTAAATTACCATTTGAAATCTCAACGAAATAAATTCCGTTGTCCAAATTGAAGTCGACACGTTGTCCGCGGTCTAAGGAGTTGATTTTCTGCTCAAGAACCAGTTGACCATTGAGAGCGTGAATCTTCAAAACTGCTTCAGACGGCTGTCCTTGAATGTTGATGTAGTTGACAGCGGGGTTGGGTCCGAAGTTGAATGACAACGATTCAGGCGTCGCTATAGTCGATGGCACTGCAGTGGCGATAACAACATCGTCAATGAAATAAGTGCTGTAAGTGACATTGTCTCCGTTAGCAAAGAAATTGACGCCACCAAAACCAGAATCGAAGAGGAAGCTCCCTATCGATGAACCATCAATTGAAAGCGTGATGTTGTTCGAATCCATATCGACTAGGTGCGATACCTGGAACCACGTGTCCGAAGGATAATTCCCTTCAGCAACAACCGCTCCATCCTGAACGACGGAAATGGAACCATCAGTCAAAAAAGTTGATTCGAATGCCCAAGCTACACCGGGCTCTTGTTCTTCTTGAACGTTGTAGTATCCGACATATCCTGAAGGGATGTACATCCAAAAAGACACGTCATATACGTCGCCGTCTAAACCGGCAATCAACATGATATCCATGGGACCTCCTGTTGCTGCTGTGTTGTAAATTTTCAGTGAGTTGGAACCTTCATGAGCCATCTCATCTGTGATTTGAGAATCTTCTTCAGTTTCGGATGCATTGGCCCATGTAGACCAAACGGGATGACTTGAAACAAAATCGCCAACGGCAAAGTCTTCAAATCCTTCAGCGTACAAGATGTCTTGAGAAAAAACGGTAACGCTTGAAACTAAACCAGCTAACAGTAAAAAGTTTTTCATGCTTGTGAATTTATCGTTTAGCAATATACAAAATGCGCTGAACATATCCGAAAAATTAGGCCATCTCTTATTGGAATATTCTAGATTCGCAAAATGAAATGGTACGGCAATATTCGGAAAATGCGCGTGTCGATGGATCCGATTGACCATTCAAAGGCTCGATATCTGTGGTGTGGAATGGACCGTGTTGAGTCTTTGACCACCACCGACATACATGATTGGATCGGCAAAGAAGTTGCATTCAATTTTGATGGCGAAATCAATTGCGTGGTTTCCGGAAAGCGCATCAAAAAGACTTTTGGTGAAGGCATGAGTTATGATGCTTGGTTAAAAGCTCCGCAGGCTGTAGCGAGTGTTTTTAATCCTGAACTCAGTAGGATTCACGAAGGAGTGGCTCTCCGTGATCAAGCGTGGGAGGAGGAGCACCACAACCAACCACATGTCGTTTACATCAGCCAAACGAGTGGTCTTAAGGTCGGTGTCACACGCGTGACAAATGTTCCTTATCGATGGATTGACCAAGGGGCCACGGGGGCTATTGTGGTTGCAAACACACCATACCGTCAGCTAGCAGGTGAATTGGAAGTAGCGCTTAAAGCGAATTTGGCGGATAAGACAAATTTCCGAAAGATGTTGACGCACGTGGAGTTTGACTCTGAGTTGCTCCTTGAAGCAAGGGAGTCCGCCTTTGATTGGCTTGGAGAGGCCTATGAAAGTTTTTTTGAAGAGCATTCTGCGCCCTTTGAAATTCACTATCCTGTTGAGCATTATCCAGAAAAAATCAACAGCATACGATTGGACAAGGTGCCCCATTTCCACGGTGTGCTTCAAGGCATTAAAGGCCAATACCTCTTGTTTGATGGGAATCGTGTTTTCAATGTTCGCAGCCATGCGGGCTATCGTGTTTCCATAGAAGTCTGATCAATTCAAGCTGGGATCACTCGGAGCATTCGCAATGTGCGCGAAATCAGGGCCCATCTCCAAGATCAGCTGTTTCCAGTAATCCTCTTCGTCAATGGTCGTGTCCATGATTTTTTCTGTCTTGGCATCAACGACAAACCACGACTTGCTTTTTATTTCAGCGGCAAGTTGCCCCGAAGTCCAGCCAGCATACCCTACAAAAAACCGGAGCTCTAGATCTGTTATTTCACCTCGTTGAACGGCTTGTTGAATCCAATCAAAATCCCCTCCCATGTAGATTCCAGCCTTGATCAAGATCGCTCCTGGAATCTTTGAGCAGGTGTGTAAATAATAGAGGTTGGAGTTTTTGACAGGCCCGCCTAGGCTAATTCGCGCGTTCCAGTCGGGCATTCCTTTGAGCAAGTCATGCAGGTCAATCTTGATGAAATTGTTTAAAACAAACCCAAAAGAACTTTCTGCGTTGTGCTCGCATAGAAGCACGGCCTTTCGGCCAAAATACGCGTCTTCGAGGAAGGGCTCTGACAAAAGCACTTGTCCTGGCTTGGGTTCCGCATCAGAAGAAGGCGTGAATCGAATCATGCATGCTAAGTTCCGACTTTTGCATCAAATTTGACAAATGAAAACAGGATGGATGAAACGCGCGACAATCCAGCGGATGACCTCGTGCTTATTTTTTTGTGTGTTTGTTTTTGCAGGTGCTTCGTCTTCCGAAGCGCAGGAGTCTTCATTTGGAGGTGACCCGCGTGTTGAGTTAACGAACAATACAACTCCCACTTGGTCCGAAGCAATCGACGCCTTTCAGCAGCTTGCAGATCGCTTTCAAGATGTGGGCTTCATTGAAGTCGGTCAGAGTGATGTTGGCAGGCCCATCCATGCGTTTGTGTTTTCTCCCAATGCCTCCAGCATTCGCAATTTGGACGGACTCAGATCGCACAGGAATTCATCTGCGAATCGTTTATGTATGCTGGTGAACAATGCAATTCATCCCGGAGAACCTTGTGGCGTCGATGCTTCAATTGCCTGGATGCGAGAAGTGTTAGCGGACCGAAAAATCAAGAACCGGTATTTGGACGAGATGGATGTTGTCATTATTCCGATGTACAACGTGGGGGGAGCGCTGAATCGCAACTGCTGTTCTCGCACCAACCAGAATGGTCCGGAGTATTACGGTTTTCGAGGCAACAGTCGAAACTTGGATTTGAATCGTGATTTCATCAAAATGGATAGCCAAAACTCAGTGGCCTTCGTCGATTTGTTCCATGCTGTAAAACCCGATGTTTTTGTGGACACACACACGACCAATGGTGCTGACTATCCCTATCGAATGACACTCATTACAACCCAGGTTGACAAAGCAGGCCCGGTCATCGGTTCTTTTTTAAGAGATGTCTACGAACCCATGCTTTTCGACCGAATGAAGCAGAATGGCGAGGCCATCATTCCTTACGTGAACCTTCGGAATGAAATCCCTGAGAATGGAATCGTCGGATTCTTAGAAACGCCTCGATATAGCACGGGTTACACCACCTTGTTTTCAACTTTGGGCTTCACAGCAGAAGCGCACATGTTGAAACCATTTCCTGAGCGTGTCGAAGCCACGCGTTTGTTGTTGCAGGAAATGGGGCGCTTGAGTTTGGATTTAGCCGATGAAATCAAGCAAGTGCGAAACGAGGAAAAAAAGCGTCTTTCATCCGCTGGGGCACTTCCGACCCGTTGGGAATTGAAAGAAGCCGATTCCAAGCCTTTGTATTTTGAAGGCTACGCGGCTAGGCGGGAGTTGAGTCCCATCACCAAAAGTACACGCCTTCGGTATGATCGACAGGAGATCTGGAAGGATTCGATTGCATACTGGAATGCTTATGCCGTGAAGTATGAGGTGGTTTTGCCGGAGTTCTATTGCATCCCTCAAGCTTGGCGTCAAGTGGTGGAACGATTGGCGCTGAACGGGATTCAAATGACCGCGTTGCCCAATGATACTGTTTGGCCGTTGCGGGTTGATTACATCGAAACTTTTGACTCATCCAGTAAGCCATACGAAGGTCACCACATGAATCGAACGGACTCAATTCGAGCAGTTGTGGAATCTGTGCAGCTATTTGCAGGAGATTGGATTATTCCTTCAGCACAGGATGGGATTCGGTTTTTAGCGGAAACACTCGACCCAAGGGCGCATGATTCGTATTTTACTTGGAATTTCTTCGATAGCGCCTTGCAACAAAAAGAGCATTATAGCAGCTATGTCTTTGAAGAGACAGCATATGAATTGCTTCAAAATGATGCGGATTTATCGGTTAATTTTGAAAAACAAAAGAAGCTCTATCCTGCAGAAATGAAAGAGCCTCAAGCCCAACTAAATTGGCTTTATATGAACTCGCCTCATTTTGAAGGAACGGTCAATCGCTATCCTGTATTTCGCTCTTTAACGGACCGTTCGACCATCCAATGAAACCTCTTTGGAATCTTCCTCCGCGATTTATTAGCACGACGCATAGCCTCGGACGCTTCCTTCGACGGGATGTAGTTGGTTTAACGCCGGTTCAAATTCGGGTGGCATTGGATTCATTGTCACGACTCTATCCGGGGCCAGCTGACGTGAATTTTTCGTATCAGGAAATGAATGGCATGCAGGTAGCGCGATTGAAGCTGAAAAACACCACAACAAAAACGGGTGTTTTTTTTATTCATGGAGGAGGTTTCGCCTTCGGTTCAGCGAGAACCCATCGCGCAATCGCGAGTGCGCTGACCAAGGAATCTGGATGTGAAGTTTGGATTCCAGAATATCCCTTGGCACCCGAAGCACCTTTCCCAGCGGCTCTGGTATCTCTAGAAGAGCTATGGAGTGATTTTTGCGGTCACTTTGAGTCTGTTTTTGTTTTGGCTGATTCGGCGGGTGGCAATTTGGCTGTTGCCATGATACAGCGCTTGGAAGCCGTGAATCGAGAACGTATCGCAGGACTGATGTTGCTCTCACCTTGGTTGGATTTGCGATCAAGCTCCATGAGCAGTCGCGCAAATGCCAATGCCTGGAGCCCATTTGATCGTTTGGACATGCTAGAATATGCTACGCATTATTTGGCAGGAGCGAATCCTGATCAACCAGCGGCTTCACCTGTTCTGGGCTCATTGGCCGGATTTCCACCGACGTTGATTGAATCTTCAAAAATGGAGTATTTGTATCCGGACGCTTGTCTATTAAGAGAATTGCTGGAGTTAGAATCCATCGATGTGTTCTGGCGAGAAGAGGAAAATGCCTTACACGGTTGGCAGTTATTTCCAGATATCTTGCCAGAAGCGAAACGATCCTTGCAAGGATTGACTCACTTTATTGCTGAGAAAGTTGAGCTCGGCGCCAAGCATCAAATGCTTCATTAAGAAGGGTCAAGCCATGATCCAATTCAATGTCGTTGAGGTTGAGTGGAGGGGCAATGCGAAAAGCTTGGGGTGTGCTTAAGAAATAGAAAATCAGCAAACCATTCTTGCGCGCATGCTCAACACAAAAGTGAACGGCTTCAGCGCTCTCCATTTCTACAGCGATGAAAAACCCGATTCGGCGCACTTCAATGACGGCATTGTTTTGACCAATGACTTGCTCTAAGCGATCACCTCGGCGCTCGATGTTATCCCAATCAAGATGTTTCATGATGTTCAAAGCGGCAGCGGAAGAGGCGCAGGGGACGGGGTGTCCTCCAAAAGTTGTGATGTGTCCAAGATCAGGCTCATGAGCCAAGGAACGCATTCTGCTTTTTGACGAAACAAAGGCTCCTAATGGCATTCCTCCCCCAAGAGCTTTACCTAAACAAAGTATATCTGGGATGATGTCATAATGATCAAAGGCAAAGGGTTTACCTGTTCGCCCCATTCCGCATTGAATTTCATCTAGAATCAACAGCGCTCCGACTTCGTGGCAACGTTCCTGGAGTTTCTTCATCCAAGAGGCCTGCGGAATGCGCACACCTGCGTCTCCTTGGACTGTTTCTGCAATGACGGCTGCAAAGCTCTCATCAATTGCGGATAAATCTCGCTCGCTGTTGAATGGGATGAATTGTACGCCTTCAAGTAACGGCTCGAATGGAGCGCGTCTAGATTGATTGGAGCTGATACTCAGAGCTCCAAATGTATTGCCATGGTAGCCTCCTTCCATGGCCATGAAGTTCTTGCGTCCTGTGATTCTTCGCGCCAATTTCAGTGCTCCATCAATTGCTTCAGCACCCGAATTCACAAAATAAACGGCGTTGAGATTGTCAGGCAGGAAGGAAAGCAGTCGCTTTGCAGCTAAATCTTGGGAATGCTGTTGAGCTTCACCATAGACCATAACATGCAGGTGTTTGTCAATTTGTTCGTGCAGAGCCCCGATGATTTCAGGATGGTGATGGCCAAAAGCTGAAACGCCAACGCCTGAGATGAAATCCAGTATTTTGCTGCCATCCTCTAAATGGATGTAGGAGCCTCTCGCATGGCTCACTTGGAGGTTTAGAGGGTAAAGGGTTGTTTGAGCCAGACCTCTCATCAAAAAATCATCCATCACGAATCTTTTACAGACAATTCAAACTCATCCAGAAAAACCCAACTTGGATTCCCCGCGCCTAAGTGACCTGCGGGTAAATTGCCGAAATGGCGGACTTCTGCACGCCAGAAACGAGCCTTTCTTGATTTTCGTGACACAAATCGGTGTGCAACATTCGTTTCGTCTTCATCAGACAATTGATGACCAATGGTCTCGATTTCTTCCCAATTTTCGCCGTCTTGTGAGCATGAGAACGTAATGTTCTTGGGAAGGAAAATCCATGGCCGGATGTCTCGCAATGCGCCAATGGACATGGTCTCGATCACTTTTTCTTCACCCAAATCAACAGTCGCTATGACATCTTTCCCCCAAAAGCCTTGCCAGTCACCCGTTTGATAATGTGCGTTCCCATGAATGCCATCGATCAGAGCTTGGGCACCACCTGCGGCGTATTGAGGGTCAAATGGTTCACTAAGTTCGAGTGTGTAACGATGGCTGATTTGTCGGATTTGATGCGTCACTTTTGCTGATTTCGAACCGTTCTTGTTTTCGCTAAATGCCTCGATACGCTGGCTTTGTATAAGTTCAAGTGGAGATGAGTAAATGCGCCAAGGCTCATCGCTTTGGTCCGCCTCAATTGCAATCACGCGATATTTTGTGACCACTGAAGGATCGGAATTGGACAGGGTGACCTGCGTTTTGAGAGATTGGAAGGTCCTGGGTCCTTGAATGACGGGGACGCTCACAAAGTTGCGGTCGTCCAATCGTTCAGAAGGCCGGTCAGCAAGGGCGACCCCAAAATCATGCGGCTCATTCGCTCCTTTAAAGCTCAAAATTCCTCCTTCGAGCAAAGCCTGCTTTGGAATCCAGCTTTTCGTCATATTCTCACCATTGAGTGACCATCCGTCTACGTAATGATGATCACCGCGAAACTCTATTGTGAGCGGATTGGTCTGTTGACCGTTCAGAGGTTGCGGAGTCAACACAATCTTCTCAAAACCAGGTATTCCAGCGACCAATTGATCTGATCCCGGTGTGACGGGATACAAACCCAATGTGCTCCAAACGTACCAAGCACTCATTTGACCGCAATCTTCATTTCCGGATAAGCCATCAGGCGCGTTGGGATATAACTCCGTTCGGATCTGTCTGATTAATTCAGCGGTGCGAGACGTGTTTCCAACATAAGGGTAGAGGTAAGCCATGTGGTGGCTAGGCTCGTTGCCATGTGCGTATTGTCCAATCATACCCGTTATATCAGGCTGCTGTCTTCCCGTCGTTTCGCTGCTGGATGTGAACATCCGTTCGAGCATGTGGAAATAAACCGAATCTCCACCCATGAGATCAATGTGTCCGTTGATGTCTTGAGGTGTGAAAAAATTGTATTGCCAGCCGTTGGCTTCAGTGTAATTGAAGTTGACTTCCCGCGGCTCAAAGTCTTCTAACCAAGCCCCTCCGCGCTTAGGCTGAATGAAATTTGTGGCTGAATTGAAGAGGTTTCGGTAAGAAAGCCCTCGTCTTGTGAAGCGTTCAATTAAACGGTTTGTTTCGGTGTCTTCTGGCAACAATTGTTTTGCGAAAGCCGCGATGCACGCGTCATCAAAAGCATATTCCAGTGTCTTGGACACGGATTCATGCTCTTCATCCAAGGGGATGTAACCAAATGACGAGTATGCGGGCAGCCCTAAATGAGCGCTGTCAGCCGCTTGGAGCATGGCCTGCAAGGCCAAGTTTTGATTGAATCCGTTGATTCCCCAACTCACGGCATCCTGAATGACAGGAACGCTGTGGTATCCAATCATGCATCCGGTGTAGTTGCCGGCCAATTCCCAAACGGGCAGTTGGTCACCATCCGAGAACATGCGCAACATGGTGCGCACGAAATCCCTTGAGCGTTGTGGTTCGAGGTAGTTCAATAAAGGGTGCAACGAACGGAAGGTATCCCAAAGAGAAAACACGGTGTAATGCAATCCATCATCAGGCCCGAGCTGGTGTATGTTTAAATCAGTGCCCCGGTACTTTCCATCTATGTCTGAAGCGACATTCGGCGTGGTGAAACTGTGGTACAAGGCGGTATAGAAAACGGTTCGCTCGTCTGCGGTCCCGCCTTCAACTTCGATTGCTTTGAGTTGCGTTTCCCATGCTTGCTCAGCCTGATGGCGGTACTTGTCGAAATCAGCGTGAGGCGCCTCTTGCTCTAAGTTGTTCAATGCGCCTTCGATATCGACAAAACTTAAGCCAACACGAACATTCAATTCATCGGTCACACCAAAATCACAAGCAAAAACAGGCACGTACTCCATGGATTGCAGCGTTGTACCGTCTTCCAATGTCTCCGTGATTTGGATTTCAGAGAGTTGGTCTTGCCATTCGAATGGCCTGTCGAATCTCATCGCAAAATAAACGTGTTGTTCCCTAGCCCAGTTGTCGGATAATCGATGCCCAATCAAGGTGGAGTCATTGAGCGGTTCGATGCTGTAATGAATGAGTTCATCCCGGTGCTGAAGATCCACTAAAAGTGTCAATGTGTCCGGTTGTTCCAGTTGGTATCGGTGCACCCCTACGCGCTGGGTGGCAGTCAATTCAGCGAAAACGCCATGGTCTTCAAGATGAACACTATAGTATCCAGCATGCGCGCTTTCTTGATCGTGTTCAAACCGACTCTTATACCGGTCAGCCCACGATTTTGCTCCAGCACGAAATTGGGTGCAAGGCATGATCAGAATGTCACCATAGTCAGAAACGCCCGTCCCTTGCAAATGCGTGTGAGAAAACCCATAAATCATGGAATCGCTGAAATGGTATCCACCGCATCCGTCCCAGCCGTCAAGTCGGGTGTCAGGACTCAATTGAACCATGCCGAATGGCAGAGTCGCACCGGGATAGGTGTGTCCATGGCCTCCTGTGCCAATCAATGGATTCACACTCTCAAACAATGAATCGGGTGAAGCCGGTTCAGCGCATCCCCATAGAAGAGACAAGAGCATCATAGGAAATGCGAAACGCAGTGCTTGTGACATGGGATAATTATTGTATTTGAACGCTTTGAAGCCAACGATAAGCAGCGGCTAAAACAGGGTCGTGTCCGTTTGTGAAATCATTCGCGGACCAGGAAACCCCATAATCGGGAAGGATGGGTTTGGAGTCCCATTCATGCGAAGCCGAGCTGAAATACTGAGCTGTCGCGATATTCACTGTTAATCCGGTTTGCGGCAATGTGCGCTTGACAGGATTGCCAAAGGTGCCTGAAGCACTGCCCATAGGGGATTCACCAAAGGTGCTTCCGATGCTGTTTTGAATGAACCAGCTCGCAAATGCCACTGAAGCAGAAGCAGATAACCCATCCAATAAAAGAGCCGTCTCCCCGTCGAAATGATGCCGCTTGTTGGGCAGAGTTGGCATGTCGAAAGGAATTTCAACCGTATTCCCAACGGGCGTTTCATGCAATGCTTTAGCGAATTGCTTCATTTCATGAAAATGACTTTGTCTTCTTGTGGGCCAAGAAAAGCGGCTTTTACCTTGCAAAGATTGAGTGTATGCACTTTGGCGAATGGAAACCGCGTGCGGAAGGTAAACAGGACGATTGGTTAAATAAGGAATCAGCATTTCCATTAAAGCAACATGACCTCCTGCGTTTCCTCGTAGATCAATGATTAAGCCATTGCGCTTTTCAGGACTCTTTTTTTGGATTCGCGCTGCGTTTTTAAAACCAATTTTCAAGGAGCGATTGAACTGTCGTTTGCGCTTGCAGTGGAATGACGAAACCGAAAGCAACGCCATGTGCGCATCTGAATTTTCGGTAAACGTCCATGAAATGGGGTCGGAAGCCGAAGCTTCAGAATTGGACGGTTCCATGGGCTCAATGGCGATGATGTGCTCAAATTCCCCCTGATCCTCATGCTTCAAGCCCAAGAGGATGCTGTCAGAAGGGGAGGCCTGCATCATCATTGGAGCCAAGTCATTCCAAAATCTCTCAGCCAATCGGAGCTGTGCTATCGTTGCGTCTCCTTCTATTGGGACAAGTTGCAGGGCCATGCCCAATACCATGCGAGGTGATTGACCATTGAGTTCTTGAATTTCTGTTCCCTGGGGAATGGAGGTGAAATTTTTGTCTGCTAAAATCATCCGGTTCTGAATCGTGGTGATTTCAAAGGGCACTTTGCCATGTAATTCGATCAGGTTTTCGGCCAATGCCTTGAGTGAAACACAAGTGTGGCTGTCTTTTAATACGTGTGTTAGACGTGCAAAGACTTGGGCAGCAGCCAATTGTGTTCCTCCTCCATTGTACATTAAAGAAGCCTCTTTGAATGCGCTATTCCATTCTTGCTCAGTACAACGTGCAAATGGGGAGGGATGCATCGCTTCGATCCAGCTTTTTAATGTGTCCAAATCACTTTGAATGGACTCGCCACTTAAGAAGTCTGTAGCCAATGCTTGGACATGAGTAGTTTCTTGACATGAGGCGATGAATTCCGTGCTCATCAATATGCAAAACAGGAAAACCCGAACGAAAGAGAAAACAGAGTCATTCATTTGATCAGGCTTCAATTCTCTTGGTTTCGCATTTTAACCATAGTCAGAATGGTCGCAATCGCTACGCTTTCCCCCGTTTCGTCGTGCATTTCTACATAAAATTTTACGATGCCCTTAGCGACGTCTTCTGGAGTGCGCTTTTCTTGAGCGGTTTTTTCTTTAACCGTTAAGCGAACGCCAACGGTAGCACCGGGATAAACCGGTTTTGTAAAGCGAGCTGATTCTACGCCATAATTTAACAATACGGGTCCTTTTTTCGGGTCAACGAAAAGCCCTGCAGCCTTGCTGAGTAAATAGTACCCATGAGCAACTCGACCGGTAAAGATGGTTCCGTCTAAACTGGTCTCATCCACGTGAGCATAAAAGTGATCACCGCTTACATTGGCGAAATTCACGATGTCAGCCTCGGTTACGGTGTGTTTAGCTGTCGTGACGGTGTGTCCTATTGTCAGATCTTCAAAGTATTGCTGAAACAGGTGAGGGTTGGCTTCAACTTGATGACCTCCAGGTTGGTAAGATTGGGTAATCGCACTCACCATGCTTGGTGATCCTTGAATCGCGGTGCGCTGCATGTAATGTCGGACTCCTCGCATCCCGCCCATCTCTTCTCCGCCTCCAGCTCGACCAGGACCTCCATGGACCAAAAGGGGGAGAGGTGATCCATGGCCTGTTGATTCATTGGAACAGCCTCGATCCAACACGAGAATCCGTCCATGCATGGGGGCGGCTTCTAAAACAAACTTACAGACATCATTCTCATCATGGCTAACAAAGGAACAGCAAAGAGATCCTTTGCCCATGTTGGCCAATTGTATGGCATCTTCGAGTTGGTCGTAGGGCATTAAAGTGCTAACGGGACCAAAGGCTTCAACTTCATGGCATTGAATCGCTTTCATTGGATTGTCCATTCTCATCAATGTTGGGCCGAGGAATGCTCCCAATTCATCGGAGGCACCAACGGGTGAGGCTTCGTTTTGATAAACACAATCGGCTTCGCTTTTCAATTCAGCAATTCTCAATAGGACTTCCTCCTTTTGAGCGTGATTAACCAAAGCTCCCATGCGCACCCCCTCTTGTTGCGGGTCGCCAAGGGTGGTCTTAGACAGGGCGCTTATTAAGGCCTCTTGAACAGGGTCAATGAGATGTTTCGGTACGAAAATCCTACGAATGGCCGTGCACTTTTGTCCACATTTCACAGTCATTTCTTTCCGCACCTCTTTCACGAACAAATTAAACTCTTGGTCACCAGGCTCAACATGAGGACCTAGAATAGCAGAATTCAAAGAGTCTGCTTCCATATTAAAAGGAACAGAGTTTGCGATAACGCGAGGATGCGTCTTAAGTTTTTGTCCTGTTGTAGCGGATCCTGTGAATGTGATCACATCCCGCTCGTCAACATGATCCAATAAATTTCTTGCTGGACCACATATTAATTGAATGGCTCCTGGAGGTAGGATTTTAGAGGCTATAATTTCGCGCACTACAGCTTCTGTTAAATAACTCGTTGCCGACGCGGGCTTCACGATAGCGGGGACCCCCGCCAACCAATTCACTGCGACTTTCTCGAGCATTCCCCAAACCGGAAAATTGAAAGCATTGATATGAAGAGCGACGCCTTGTTTAGGAACGAGAATATGATGCCCGACAAAAGAGCCTTCTTTACTTAATGGAATCCCTGTACCATCCAATGCAAATGGAGTGTCTCCAAATTGCTTTCTTAGACTGGCGTAGCTGAATAAATTTCCTATACCACCTTCAATGTCAATCCAAGAGTCGTTCCGTGTTGCGCCTGTCGCCCAACTTAAAGCATAGAAATCTTCCTTTTTCTTGTGCAAGTGCAGAGCTAACGCCTTTAGCATGCGTCCTCTTTCTTGAAAAGACAAAACCCTTAAGTTGGCATTTCCGATTGACCTCGCATAATGCATGGCGGTTTCTACGTCAACGACATCTTCATTCAGATGGGCTACAACATGGCCGTGAACAGCATGCAGCAGCGCACTGGATTCTTGGGGTCTATTGAGGGAGGGAACCCACTGATCGCATAGGTAGTGTTCTAAATGAAGAGGCGTGGAAGTCATAATGAATTTACTTTCGGCCAATTTACTACCTTATCGAGTCGTGATTAAAACGTATTGGGCTCATTCAAAGG
>CALGEI010000175.1 GCA_937881575.1 uncultured Flavobacteriales bacterium
AATATTTTCAAACAGATGCTGAACTACTTACTCGCCACGATCAAAGCTATGCCCGTCGACGACTACGTCGGATTTACCTTTTTCGTAGGCACCATGGCCATGATGGCCGCCTCTGTCTTTTTCTTCTTCTCAATGAGCCTTGTAGAGGGCAAGTGGAAGACTTCGTTGTTGATCAGTGGTTTGATCACATTCATCGCTGCAGTGCACTACTACTATATGCGTGACTATTGGGCTGAATTAGGAGATTCTCCGACATTCTTCCGCTATGTTGATTGGACACTGACTGTGCCGTTGATGTGTGTAGAGTTTTACTTGATTCTAAAAGCTGCAGGAGCGAAAACATCGTTGCTATGGAAACTCATCGGAGCTTCTGTCGTGATGTTGGTAACCGGCTACTTTGGTGAGGCAGTTTACACTACAGGCTCATCTCCTGCACTTTGGGGATTGGTTTCTGGTCTCGCTTACTTCTACATTGTCTACTTGATCATGGCAGGTGAAGCGAAGAAACTCGCTGACAAGTCGTCTCCAGCGGTACAAAAAGCACACGGAATCCTGTGCAAGTTTGTCTTGATTGGATGGGGCATCTACCCACTGGGCTACATGATTGGAACCACGGGATGGTACGATTTTGTAGACGTTATTGGTTTGAACATGGATGTGGTATACAACATCGGTGATGCCATCAACAAGATTGGATTTGGTTTGGTCATCTATTCTTTGGCTGTTAGCAAAGACTGATTACCTCAGAACATACTTCGCTTTGAAGTTGAAGCCGCTGCCCTTTTAGGGTAGCGGCTTTTTTTATTCACGCATTCACCAAAATGCACGGTCCGCTTCCTGGCTTTGGCTGCATGCGGCCAATGGTATGATGAGGCAAGCCGGCATCACGCAACGCCGACTCAACAGCAGGCGCAGCCTCAGGAGACACGGAAACGAGCAACCCACCGCTCGTCTGGGGATCGCATAAAACGTCGCGCATAAAACCTTCAATCGGCGCAATCTGACTGCCGTAGCTGGCCCAATTCCGATGACTTCCTCCCGGTACACAGCCGAGTTCATGGTACTGCTTTAGTCGCTCTCCTCCAATGAAAGCAAGCGCATCAGTCTGCAATGCCGCTTGGAGTTGAGCACCTTCACACACCTCCACCAGGTGTCCCAGTAAGCCAAAGCCTGTGACATCGGTCATCGCATGCACACCTGGAATAGCCGACAGGCGCTCTCCAATACGGTTGAGGGCTTGCATGGACTGCACTGCCAACTGAAGATCCTGATCTTCCACCACCCCTTTTTTCTGAGCCGTCGTGATCATGCCCACACCGATGGGCTTGGTGAGGTACAGATGATCGCCCGGTTGAGCGGTATCGTTGGCTTTCAATCGATCGAGAGAAACACGCCCCGTAACAGCCAAGCCAAAAATGGGCTCAGGGCTGTCGATGCTGTGCCCGCCCGCCAGTGGAATCCCCGCTTCTGAACAAATGCTGCGTCCTCCGTCCAGTACAGCACTCGCTGCGGATTCAGGAATCTTGCCCAACGGCCATCCAAGAATAGCAATGGCCATCAAAGGCGTTCCTCCCATCGCATAGATATCGCTGATGGCATTGGCCGCGGCAATGCGACCAAAGGTCCTCGGGTCATCCACAATCGGCATGAAAAAATCCGTGGTGGATATGATCCCCGTGCCGTCTCCTAAATCCATTACAGCAGCATCATCTTTGGTATCATTGCCAATGAGCAGCGTCGGGAAAACTTCCGAGCGATCCACTCCGGATAGAATTTCGTGCAAAACCGCCGGCGACAGTTTGCAACCGCATCCCGCACCGTGTGAAAATTGAGTCAATCGAATGGTTTCCATGGCGTTTAGGATAGATGGTGAAGTGCGGAAGCAATTTCGTAAAAAGTCATGCCAATGCCTGACATCTGATGGTGATTCGGACGGGCATACCGTCGGATGGTGTGCTGATAAAGTTTGTCGTAATAGCTCAAACCAATGCCGGCCGCACGTGGCAAGTCATCCGCATCCAACGCTGCAATGGCCTCTTGACATCGTGCGCCACCCAACTTTTCTTGGATGCGCATAAATGCCGCGCGCAAGGTGTCTCGTTCGGCGCCTCCATAGATTCGACACAGCTCCTGAATCCGTTCATCATCCGTCCGAGCGACTTCCCAAATCGGAGCCTGACTCATGGCTTGAAACAACTCCTCAGGAACGTGGACCGTTCCGATGACGCGACTTTCATCTTCCACCCAAATGGGACGCTCAGGGTCCATCGCGTGAATGACCGCGTGGCAATCGTTGCTAAATTGCTCAGAAGACGGCTGTTCATGGCGATCCAAATTGCCAAAGGCCGAGCCCAAATGGTCCGCCAAACCCTCCAAATCTAACACCTGCGCTCCCAAAGGCGCCATCGCATGAAGAATGGGTGTTTTACCAACGCCCGTCATCCCGCCCAAAATGCGGAGATTGGATAACTCCGCCAATTCTGCTCGTGCCCAGTTTCGGTAAGCCTTGTATCCACCTTGGAGCTTCACCACAGGAATGCCTGCTGTCTCCAGCAGCCAGGCGACAGAACCAGAGCGCATGCCTCCGCGCCAACAATGAATGAGCAACGGTTTCGGAACTCCTTGGTTTTGATACAACTGCCGAGAGCGACGAACAAAATCTGCCATTTTTGGACCAACCAATTCCAACCCACGCTCTATAGCACTGTCCTGGCCTTGCTGCTTGTACAAGGTCCCGATAACCGCTCGTTCCTCGTCGTCAAACAAAGGGAAAACATGGGCTCCTGGGATGTGGCCCTTGCTAAATTCAGCGGGGGAACGTGTATCTAAAATGATCTGCCCGGATTCTAAAATCCAGCTGCCCACCTCACGCTGTTTGGAGGGCTCTCGAAATGTGCTCAATGGATGATGATTTTTTGGGGAGCGAGTCCATGAATCTCCAAAACATACCACCCCGGCGATGCCGGCAAGTGCCATGCTTCTCTGCTTGTCTTGATCGTTCCCTGCTGCACCACGCGGCCAACTTGGTCGGTCAATGCATAAGCAGAACCTACGAATTCAACTGGAACCTTGGTGGTAAAGGCACCCTCATTGGGATTCGGGAAAATCTGCCACTGTGCCCGCTCATTCTCACGGATGCCAACTGGTGACCCGACAACCACCTCATCAATCCAAGTATGATTTCCGTATCCTCCCACGTTCACAAATGCCAATTCTAGGCACGTTACGCCCTCTTGCCATTCTTCAGGAAAAGCCACCTCGTGGGTTGCCCAGACGACGGACCCGTTGGTATCGTACCAAAACCAGGTGTAACAATCCGGAACGGACAAATCCATGCCATACGCAGACCACAATGTGGTCCACTCACTTGCTCCGCCCGGCTTCCCCCAGACTTCCAGTCCATCGATGTAATCCGCATACATGCGGTGAGCCACATCGAAAGACAATCCCGTCATGCCCGTTGGGTCAAAAGCCGGCGTGATCAACTGATCCATCGCTCCATCTGTTCCCACCCAGTAATTGGGGAATTGCGCCACCCCATTGGTTTCATCCATAAGATCCCAGGCGTGTTCCCACGCATGACCAGGTGTTTCCATGCGCCAATTGGCCGGAGGAAACTGTTCGCCATCGAAATTCTCTGCAAAGCCGCCAGCAGGCAATACAGGCACATTCACCACATCAATCATGTTCTCCCAAGTCCATGTGTCCGATGCTCCCAATGCGTCTGTCACCGTCAACGTTACGTCGAACGCCCCCACCTCATCGTAGGAAACCCAAACTTCTTCACCAGACGCCGCGGAAGGCGCACCGCCCGGGAAACCCCATTCATAGGTTGCACCTGCACATCGAGCCACCGACACATCCATGAAACGAATGGGAGCGGCATCACATGGGGATGCCAAGTTGACTGAAGTGGTACTGGCCATGAATCCTGCAAGCACGTCCGAAGGAGCATAAAATTCAGCTTGATGCACTCCGCGTGTCCCGGCTGTCCGAATGTGTCCGCCACAGTAGTCCGGCTGTAAAAAAGTGGACACATTGATCGCAGGCAAGCCCGTGTTGTAAAGGGTCCAATCTTCCATTGCGTCGTCCCGATAATACACCGCTTGGGTCGTGCCGACATAAAGCCCTCCTTGACTTCCACGTTGGTGCGCAATACTGATGACCCGTTCACCTGCGATGGTGGGCGTGGTCAAATTTTGCCAGGTTTCACCTGCGTCCACGCTTTCGAACACTTTGTATCCATTTTGGGTGCCCGTAAGAATGCCCCAAACGCGGTCTGGATTGGTTCCATCCACTTCGAGATAAATGGGCTTGTTGTTGTTCGTTCCTCCACTTTCGATGGACGAAATCGATGCCAGTGACCAGGTCTGTCCGCCATC
>CALGEI010000176.1 GCA_937881575.1 uncultured Flavobacteriales bacterium
CAATGGAATTTGAGAATCCCCCGAGAATGGAGCCAAAAAGCCCGCCACTGTTGTTGCCATCTCGCCAAGATTAACTGAATAATCGCCAGAAACGATATTTCGAAGGCCACCTAAAGCGCCTGTGTATTTTGCTGTGTATTTGTTATCGTACCCTGCGATGATTCCTCCAAAAGAGGTGTAATAATGCCCAGCGCCCACAATTAAATTGTGTGAACCGGTTTTAACATCGGGAGTCGGGTCTGGAGTACCACCTTCTGAAGAGTTGTCATAATTTTCATCTTCATTGTAGCCAATGATGATGTTGCCCAGCCCATTGACTGCACCATGCGTTGCTCCGGTGCCGCTGTTCACCTGAAAGTTGGCGCCTGATATCACGACTTGATTTGTGGAGGGGTTGACCGTTACGTAATCGGATAAATTGGCGACAACTTGCGCTTGCAAAGTGGCAATCTCAGCTTGCATTGTTTGTATCGTCGATATCAATTCCGTCATATTCAAGCGCACATATGCGTTGCCGTCAAGAAGTGTTGTGTCCGTTTGTGCGCTCATCGATACGGTCAAGACACAGGCGATCCCCAGAAATAAGTTCTTCATGTCTTCAATGCCATTGTTCAACTAAGACACTTCTTGTATTAATACTAAATACATTAGACTATCATTATATTACATTGGGACCAATTTTCGACATGCGCTTGACGATGCGATAGGCTGTTTTTCTTTCTTAGGATTTGAGCTGCTGTTCGCCCAATCAACAGTTTAGAGATCGGTTTGCAAGTCGTGGAATAGACAATGAAAGAACGTTTGATTGCGTTGTACTTCATATGAGCACGCTCGTTCCAAAACGCCTTTTAAATTCAATGACTCAACGGTTTTTATTCTTATTGATTGGCCTTCTTCTCCTTGTCATGCCATCGGCTTCGGGCCAAGTGTCATTGCACGAATGGACATCGGCTCATTGCGACCGTTTTGATGCGGAATCTTTTCTCGCGTTGGCAGTCATCCAAGAAAAAATCAACGCCACCGATTTTGATGTTGACCTGCTAGCGGCCACCCTGTTTTACCTGACAAATCAAGAGCGTGAGCGAGCGAATCTACCTCCTTTTGAGTTTTCAGATCAATTGTTTGAAGCTGCGCTGGGCCACAGCCAAGACATGTCCCGAATGCATTTCTATTCGCACGTATCCGTTCATCCGCCGAAGAAAACCATGTCCATGCGCCTGGCGCTCGTTGGAATCGATGGAGGTTACCGCGCTGAGAACATCTATGATTTCTTCCAGGAGGCTCCCACGTATTATTCGCTGGGTGAGGGATTGGTTCAAGGTTGGATGGAATCGCCGGGACACAGAGCGAATATCTTGAACCCCAAATTGCGTTACCTCGGCTGCGGAGCCTTTCCTTATCGGAATCCAGGTTGGGAAGATTACTTTTGGGTGAAGGCGACCCAAAACTTTTGTTCCGATCTATGACGTTTGGTTAGGGTGGTCCAATGTCTCTAACCTGTTTTTGATGCTTAAAAAGAACATCGTTTTCGTTGCTCAAAGTTTGGACGGTTACATCGCTGGACCGGACGGTGCGTTGGATTGGTTGCACGCCATCCCCAATCCCACTCAAGAGGACATGGGGTTTTTGGCCTTGATGGATGAGGTGGATGCCGTTGTGATGGGGCGGACGACCTTCGAGACGGTCTGTGGGTTTGACGGGCCTTGGCCTTACCAGAAACCCGTGTACGTTTTGAGCAGCTCGCTTTCGGCATTGCCTGCCAAGGCGAAGGAGCATGCTTCATTGCTTTCGGGCAGTCCCGTCGAGGTGTTGGCTCAAATCCATGCGGAGGGTTATCATGCGCTGTACATGGATGGCGGTCGCACGGTGCAGGATTTCTTGCGAGCAGATCTCATTGATGAACTGCGCATCACCACCATTCCCGTTTTGCTCGGAGGTGGCTTCCCCTTATTTGGGACGCTTCAACAAAGGATGGCGTTTTCTCATTCCAGAACCAAGGTGTACCTCGGTGAAGTGGTGCAGAGTCATTACGTCCGAAATCGCATATTGTAGCGCTGATTTGAGGTGACAGAAGACGTTGTCATACCCAGACGGTTTCACGGGTAGTCCTTTAAAACTCAACGTGAATCCGACAATATCGCCTTGAGCTCCCGCAATCATCGAGCACCCGTGGGAATCGTGTCAATCGCGTCAATTGCGTCAATTGCCGCGGCCAATTTACGGTCCCGGTCTGTGATGGTGTTGCCCGCGTCGTGGGTGGTCAATTCCAATCGGACATGCACATGGACATTGTGAATGGTTGGGTGATGATCATGCAACTCCGCAAGCCGCGCCACTTCCGTCAAGAACGCAAATGCCTCGGCAAAGGATTCGAATTGATACGATTTTGTCAACCGCTGATTGAGCTCATTCCACATGCTCACGAAGCTACGTCTCGGAACGCATTCAATCCCGAGATTGACCGTTTGGCGTGAAGAACCGGGTGATGCCCAACTGGAGTTGTCCATTGACGAGCCGGCCTTCCCACGAGGGGATATCAGAGGAAGTGGCATTCGCCCCGTTGTTGAATCGCTGAACGCCTGCTCCCAAGCTCAGATCCACTCGCCATTCAGGCCCGAATTGGTATCCGGCAAACACGCGGCCTGTGGTCATCCACTGGATGCGGGATGTGGTGAGATCGTCGTCTTGATAGGTGACAACGAGCCCTTCAGGGTCGATGGTTTTTCCGTGGCCATCGCTGCGAAACTGCAGCAGTGTGCCCAAGCCAACTCCCATGTGCCAGCGTCCCGCAATGCGGTGGTGCTGCCATTCAATCGGAACGGCAAACGCGCGGTATCGATTGTGATGAATGACCGAGCGGGTTTGCTCCGAAATCCCGTCCACATCACCCAAGACCACGGCCACAGTATCCCCGGTGATCTCATTGATTTCAATGGACTGGATGCCTTGTGTCGTGACCACCGTTTCGGTGTGCTCGGTGTAGTCCAGGTGGTTGATGAATTCATTCCAGACCAATCCCACGGCAAACGATTGAGACCAGCGTTCAAACTCCACCATCAGACCGCCGCCGGCGCCATAATTCCGATGGAAGTAGGCGTTCAAATCGGCTTGGGCACCTCCCCGAAATTCAAACTGGCTCGCAGTCGGTCCCCCAAAAACACGAATGGCAAACGGCGCAGGGGGTGTGATCTTATGGGTGCTATCATGCCAGTCTAAGACAGGCTCTGAAAGGGCATAGGAGACTTGTCGTGATGGTAAGGGCAGGATGGCAGGTACTTGCCGTCTTTCATTTTTAACCCATGCGATGGCAATCTTTTCGGATTCCAATGGGGAATACGCAAGCTCCTCGGGTGAGGTCGGGGTTCTCGACGTTGTCCGGTTGTCTGAATCCCAGGATGCGTTTGGCAATGGCGAGTCTTCGGAGGGTACGGCGTTCCTGTTGGCAGCGATGGAGGCCACGCTGGGGTCCGAAGTGGATGGACGGTTGACGGTCTGGAC
>CALGEI010000177.1 GCA_937881575.1 uncultured Flavobacteriales bacterium
CCCAAAACACACGTGTCTTCGATGGTGTCGCGTGTCGTGCCGGGAAT
The DNA here is from genome assembly GCA_937881575.1 of uncultured Flavobacteriales bacterium. Taxonomy (GTDB): domain Bacteria; phylum Bacteroidota; class Bacteroidia; order Flavobacteriales_D; family Sanyastnellaceae; genus UA16. The sequence continues at coordinate 48 of CALGEI010000177.1, forward strand.
GGGACTGACGATGGCCCGGTCGTCCCCAAGCAAGGCATTGAGTAGGGTAGATTTCCCGCGGTTCGGAGCGCCCAAAATGGCGACAGGAATGCCATCCCGAATGGCATTGCCCTTGCGGAATGAATCGGCCAAGCTGGCGATGCGTGCAATCAAGGTTTCCAGCAGCTGATCAAAGCGAGCACGGTCTGCAAACTCGACGTCTTCTTCGGCAAAGTCCAATTCCAATTCAAGCAATCCTGCAAACCCGATCAGCTCGGTGCGCAAAGCCGTGATTTCTTTAGCGAACGTTCCTTTGAGTTGTTCCATGGCCAGCCGGTGCGCTCCAGCATGTTCTGCGGCAATCAAATCACCGACAGCCTCCGCTTGGGTCAAGTCCATCTTGCCATTGAGGAAAGCGCGTGCAGTGAATTCCCCAGGACCCGCATGGCGGCAACCTGCATCCATCAAGGCCCGGACGGCCTCCGTTTGAATGAAGGTGGAACCGTGTACCCCAAACTCCACCGTGTTTTCGCCGGTGTAGGTTCCGGGTGCTCGGAACACGGTTGCCAAGCACTCGTCGACGGTCTCACCTGCGGCATTCCTCAGGATGCCAAATACGGCGCGGTGCGATTCCACAGCAGCGAGGTCCTTCGAAAAGACCCGATTCGCCAAGTCAAATGCGTCTGGACCAGATACCCGGATCACGGCGATTCCGCCCATTCCCATGGGTGTAGACAAGGCACAAATGGTTTTCCCATCAAAAGCTGCGGCAATTCCTCGGTTCATGGTGCGAAATTCGCCTAAATTCGCGGCGCGAACAACCACATCCACTGAATCATGAGCGTACTCGTCAACAAAGACTCTAAAATCATTGTCCAAGGATTTACCGGCAGTGAAGGAACTTTCCATGCTGGACAGATGATTGACTACGGCACGCAAGTGGTGGGAGGCGTCACTCCAGGCAAAGGAGGGCAGGAGCATTTGGGCAAGCCGGTATTCAATACGGTCAGTGAAGCGGTGACGGCAACCGGAGCGGATACCAGCATCATTTTCGTTCCGCCAGCATTTGCAGCGGATGCGATCATGGAAGCTGCTGATGCCGGGATTGGTGTGATTGTCGCCATCACGGAGGGAATTCCTGTTGCTGATATGACCCGTGTGAAAACGTATGTGGATAGTCGAGACTGCACTTTAATCGGTCCGAATTGTCCAGGCATCATGACGGCTGGAGAAGCCAAAGTGGGCATCATGCCCGGTTTCATCTTCACGCCCGGCCGCATTGGCATCGTGTCGAAGTCAGGCACGTTGACGTATGAAGCGGTTGACCAAGTGACCAAAGCAGGGATGGGACAATCCACAGCCATTGGCATTGGAGGAGACCCCATCATCGGCACCACCACGTTGGAGGCCGTTCAGCTGCTCATGGCCGATGACGATACCGACGGCATCATCATGATCGGTGAAATTGGAGGCGATCTGGAAATCAAAGCCGCCCGTTGGATTCAGGAGCACGGCACAAAGCCTGTCGTTGGATTCATCGCTGGTGTGACCGCTCCAAAAGGGCGTACCATGGGGCATGCCGGAGCCATCGTGAGTGGTGAAGAGGAATCAGCGGAAGCCAAGAAGCGCGTGTTGCGTGAATGTGGCGTTCACGTGGTGGATAGCCCCGCTCACATTGGAGCGAAGATGGCTGAAGTTTTAGGCGTCACCGCCTAAGTCTTAGATGTCTCGACCGACGGGGTGAGGAACGGATTGTTTCCAACGCCCTGCGGTTAAATCTGGAATGTCCATGCGCTTGGATCCCGATGCGACAGAGGCTTCGGACAAGGCTCCAACGAGGGACCACAATGCTCCGTCGTATACATTCATGTCGAGCGATTCTCCGAGATTCAAACAGCGAATCAATCGGTACATCATGATGAAATCCATGCCGCCGTGGCCCTGTTGGTGGTCGTCTGCAAGGCGCTGCAAGCGGCTCCAAAGGGGGTGCTCGTATTGATCTCGGAATTCACTTTTTTGCTCGTCTTCCAACCAGTTGTGGCCGCCCCAAGAGGCGCCATGGTCGATGTATAAACGGGAAGGGTAACCGTAGTGGGCGGCTTTCGATCCAATGACCTTGTCCAAGCGCGTATAGGGACGTCCGCTGTGCACGTCGAATTGCAACATGATGGATCGCCCTTGGGCTGTACCAATCAACGTGGTGTTGACATCGCCACAAAAGACTTGCTTGGACATCTTGCGCAACTCCCGATCATCCGAGGCTGCCAGCGCTTCGGACAAAGCGGCTTCCCGTGAACTCATCGAAGTCAAGTGCGTCAAATTGTCACCGCGGAGAATGTCAAAGTACATGCAGACTGGACCCAGCCCGTGTGTGGTGTAGAGATTGCCATTGCGCTCGAGGTGGTGGCGCAAACGCCAGCGGTCCTCGTAATACGCGGGGTCAATCATCAATTGCCGGAGGTCATGGATGTACGCGCACTCCGCATGGGTCAACGTACCGAAGACGCCTTCTTCAATCATCTTCAAGATCCACAACTCTTCCCGGTTGTAGCAGCAATTCTCCAGCATGATGCAATGCTGTTGGGTCTCTTCGGCGGTGCGAATCAGTTCAATGCTGTTTTCGGGTGTGTACGCGATGGGAACTTCCGAGGCCGCGTGCAAACCATTTCGCATGGCCTCGAGTGCCATGGGGGTGTGCCATTCCCAAGGAGTGCAAATCAAAGCGAGGTCTGCAACTTCCGTCCGCATGGCTGCTTTCCAGGCCAGCTCTTCGCCTGTAAAAACCTGGGGAACACTCGTTTGAAAACCACGGATTTGTTCCAATGCCTTATTCACCTTGGTGCCATTGATGTCGGCGATTGCGGTGATTTCGGCGTGGCCCTGTTGAACGAGCCATTGCAACATGTCAATCAAACTCTGCCCGCGATTGCCCAATCCGAACAAAGCAATTCGAACTTTTGGGAGGGCTTCCGCCTTCAGATCAAAGGCACTGCCGTCAATCCCGGCAGTCTTGACTTTGTGGGCGATGTAGTCTGGAAAATCTTCGGGATGGCGCGGTGCCTTGGAAAAGGAACTGAATAGGCCACCCAATCCTAGGAAACCACTTGCTTTGAGGAAATCTGATCTGCGCATGAGCGCAAGATAATCGCAGACATGGTTATGGAGTCAATTCGTACACACCGGGTTTTCGTGGCGTGAGAATCAAATCGATCAGTCGTTGCGCATCTTTTGGATTGGCGACGAAATCCAAGTCGGTCGTGTCAATCCAGAGAATTCGGGAACCGCGCGCATACCGATAATGTTGCTGGTAGTGCGATGCGATTTTATCGAGGTACTCCGGGGTGATGTCCTGCTCATAACTCCTCCCGCGCGCCTTGATTTGCGCTCGGATTTTTTCAGGGCTCGGATGCAGAATAGCGGTGACTTCAGGTGTAGCGACGTCTGCTTCCATCAGTTTGAACATGGTCTGAAAAAGCTTGAATTCAGCAGCAGGCAGGTTCGCCTTGGCAAAAATCATGCTTTTCACAAAGCTGTAGTCAGCGATGAGCTTCTGTCGAAACAAATTGCGTGCACCCAATCGCTGCTTCAGTTGACGATACCGATCGCTGACAAAGGCCAGTTCAACGCTCAATGCATAGCGCTCCGGATCTTCATAAAACGGCTTCAAAAAAGGGTTTTCTTCGAATTGTTCCAGCATCAAATCGCTGCCCAAGTGATCCGCTAAAATCTTGGCAAAGGTGGATTTTCCAGCGCCGATGTTGCCTTCAATGGCAATGTATGCATAAGGGGATTTCACGAGAGGAAGGTCCAATTTTCAATTCTACAATCCAGGAGAGGGCCAAAGCTGCACCGAAGATACATCTGGACACGCGCTCAACAGTTCATCTACGGTAGGTCCCTCTGGAGTTGAACGAACATCACCAGCCAGTTCAGCCATTGGCAGCAGTACGAATTTCCTCAAGTGCATGCGCGGATGAGGCAAGGTGAGCTCGGTAGTGTTGCAAACCACTCCCTCGATTGCCAGTAAATCCAAATCCATGGTGCGGGATACATACCCTGTATTCTTTTCAATGCGCGTGCGGCCCAACTCTTTTTCAATTTCCAGCAATGCGTGCATAATGGATTCTGGAGCAGGAGAATGGTCCCATGCGAACATGACCACTTGATTCAAAAAATCAGGCGTGCCCTCGGGCATTCCCCATGCAGGGGTATTGTACCGGTTGGAACATTGCGGCAAAACACCCCACAATTCCTGCATCTTTTGGATGGCTTTGTCAAGCAAATGCTCCCGGTCTCCCAAGTTGCTTCCAAGGCCGATCAAGTGTCTTCGCTTCACGGTGCAAACATGGTGTGAAAACGCGTTCGGTTGAATGAAGCAGGGGTATGTTAATAAACACTCAATTCCAACGGATTGAGTCAAAAACCTCCATGCACTTTGGTAAAACTTGAGGGCCAAACGTTAGCTTTGACTCACTTAAAAAAACATCCATGTCGTTTTTGAAAAATACCCTCTCCTCTTTCGTTGGAGCATCTGCAGCGCTATTGATTAGCGGTACCATTTTGATTTTCGTTTTTGTAGGAGCCTTGGTGGGAGGGTTTGCTTCAGCATTCGAATCGGATGACATGGATGAAGAGCAAGGGCTCGAAGAGCCGACCGTATTGGTCATGAAGTTGAACGGTCCCATCATGGAGCGCGGTCCAGGAGGCTCGGCCATTGATATTGGAGGATTGGGGTCGGATGCCGGATTGGGGTTGCTCGAAATCTTAAAAGGCCTGGAAGAGGCTGCTGAGGATGACGACGTGGAGGGGCTGTATTTGAACTTGACATCCGTGGCTGCATCTCCATCGACCATGGAAGATCTACGCGCGGGTCTAGAAACGTTCAAATCCTCAGGCAAGTGGATCATGGCTTGGAGCGAAGTGAATACCATGGGGGCCATGTATCTCGGTTCTGTTGCTGATGAAGTATTCCTGCATCCCAACGGTTTTGCTGATTTCAGTGGCATGCGGTTGCAAACGACCTATTTCACAGGGATGTTGGATAAGCTCGGAGTGGAGATGACCGTGTTGCGAGGACCGGACAATCAATTCAAGAGTGCCGTTGAGCCCTTTACCCGCACCAGCATGAGCGATGCCAATCGCGAACAGATGAATGCGCTGTTGGATGGAATTTGGAGCGAAGTCAGATCAGGCATTGCTTCAGGACGGAACTTAAGCGAAGACAAGGTGGATGAGATTGCTGCCACGTTGTCTCTGCGTGTGGCGGAAGACGGGGTCAATGTCGGCCTGTTCGATGGGTTGAT
>CALGEI010000178.1 GCA_937881575.1 uncultured Flavobacteriales bacterium
CAAGTCGAGTTGTCGCCGCCACAAACGCCGCAGTCATCAGTCGTAGTCGATCCGTTCACAACTCCCGCACAATCTGTGCACGTTGAATTGTCGCCGCCGCAAACACCGCAGTCATCTAAAGTCGAAGTTCCATTGGGAACACCCGCACAATCCGAGCAAGTCGAGTTGTCACCGCCACAAACGCCGCAGTCATCAGTCGTAGTCGATCCGTTCACAACTCCCGCACAATCTGTGCACGTTGAATTGTCGCCGCCGCAAACACCGCAGTCATCTAAAGTCGAAGTTCCATTGGGAACACCCGCACAATCCGAGCAAGTCGAGTTGTCACCGCCACAAACGCCGCAGTCATCTGTCGTAGCCAATCCGTTGGGAACACCAGCGCAATCCAAGCAAGTCGAGTTGTCACCGGCGCAAACTTCGCATTCATCGAGTTCAGCGCACGAGTCATCGTCGTCTGTCGCTTCCGGGTCGAAGTTGCACGCTGCTTCATCTGTGCAACCGAATGTCTCAAAGAAATCACAGACGCCATCGCCATCGGCATCGGCCAAGCAGACACCTTCGCAATCGTAGCCTTCTTCTGGGAAGACACAAGATCCATCATCGTCCGTTGCATCGTTGTTGTAGTTACACGCTGACTCATCATCGCAACCAGCAACTTCAAATTCGTCACAAACACCATCGCTATCTGTATCTACAAGACAAACATCATTACAATCGTAACCGGCAGACTCATAAGTACATGAGTCATCGGCATCTGTTGCACTGGCGTTGAAATTGCATGCGGTATCATCCGTGCAACCCAACACTTCGTTCTCATCACACACCTCGTCTCCGTCCTCATCATTGATGCAATTGCCATCACAGTCATAATTATCGGCTGCGAATGTGCAAGAGCCGTCATCAGCATTCGCGTCCATATCATAATTGCATGCTGCTGCATCGATACAACCTAAATAGACACATGATCCATCCTCATCAGTCGCCGCAGGGAGATATGAATCTGATTCCTCATCCGTGCAACCCGCGATCTCCAGTTCATCACAAACCAAATCGGCATCGGCATCATTCAAGCAGGCTCCAAAACAGTCCAAATATTCAGCATCTGGATAGGTACAGCTCGCATCATCCAATGTGGCCGTTCCATCATAATTGCACGCTGCATTGTCCGTGCATCCCAAGCATGAATCAAAATCACACAGTGTGATATCTAAATAGTCCGCGTCCTCATTGTAATTGCAGGACTCAACTTCTGTACAACCAGCAACTAAACAGCTGCCATCGTCATCCGTTGCGTCTTCATCGTATCCCGGGTTATTGATGTCAGTGCAACCCGCAATCTCATCCTCATCACAAACCAAGTCCCCGTCGATGTCATTTAGACAAACGCCATCGCAATCATAACCTGTTTGAGGACCATTGCCGCCGCAAACTCCGCATTCGTCCGCAACATTGCCTTCACAATCACAAGCGCCTTCAGCGAAACCAGATCCACCGCACTCTCCACATTCGTCCAAATCAGCACAAGTGCCATCATCTTCCGTGGCATTGGACACATAATTACAAGCATCTGCGTCCGTACAGCCCAAAACAGGCCCTCCTGTATCGTCTGCCGGATCATAAAAAGTTCCAACACCTTCAAAGGAAATGAACTTACGGATGTCCGTAGATCCGATCCCATTTTCGAAAATCTGTAGATTGAAAGTTCCAGAAATTGCACCCTCGGTCGTGATTTGCATCACCAAAACCTGACCGTTCTCATCGGGCAAACCATTCGGCGTGTTATTCAACACGTACCATGCACCACCGGTCTGGTCACTCAATTCAATGTCCTGACCATCAATAGCAGAACCCGAAGCGAAAGCACCAACCCAAGGTTGATCTCCACTTTCAATTGTACTGATAGCAGTCTCAGTTCCCGTAGGTGCAGAATCGATTCCAATGGTCACCCAACTATCCGCAGCTAAATCAGGAACAAATCCAAGAAAAAATGGATTAATCCCCCCAGCGGTAGTCGCTCCAAATGGACTGTTCCAAAATCCCGCGCCACCTGTGGACAGGTAGAGCGGATGTTCCTCATTGCCGTTGACGGCACTGAGAAAATCGTCAGTATTGATCAAATCTACGTGAATCCGATAGGTCGTCTGGTCTGGGACAATACCTGTCGAATACTCGGAAACAGTCAATGAATACTGAGCAAAAGTGAGTCCGGAAAACATGATTCCGGCGCAAAGCAGTAGAAAACGGCTCATTTTCGTGATGGTTTATGGCTTCGTAAATATAGCGAAAAACTCTACACCACTCGACAATAATTGAATTAATATAGATAAAAATGTGTTTTTGCGCGTCCAAAAATTAGTTCGAACGAGCTTTCAGCCTTGATTATCAGCATGACGTTTCAAAACTGTCTTGAAAATTCCGGACAAAAAAAATGGGAGTCCGAAGACTCCCATTTCCATAATTCATTTCACTTTAATCATCGATCTCATCATCAAGTCCCTCCAACCAATCGGGGTTCTTCGGGCGATCTCGCTTCATTTTTGGTTGACGAGGGCCATCCTGATAAATGTCGCGATTCGGCTTCATATCCGACTTTCTCGGCGGGCTCGTCGCTGGCTTAGGAGTCGCATTTTCAGGACGCTCGTGACGACTAAACTCGCCTGGACCGGCAGCGCGGTCCGACCGCAACCCACCACCTGAAGACGGAGCCGGAGGTCGGCCTGTCGAAGGTCTGCTTGAAGAAGCCGCCCCTCCTGAGGCTGGACGCTCTCCGCGTGGACGTTCTTCAGCTTCTTTGACAACCATGTTGAAGCGCATAAACTCATTCCCATTCAGAGCATCAATGGCTTTTCTGCCACCATCTGAATCTCGCATTTGAACGAATCCAAAGCATTTAGACTGACCGGAGTCTCGATCGGTTACAACCCGAGCATAAGCTACTTCACCATATTGGGAAAACAACTCAACGAGGTCCTCGTCCTGAACATCTCGGTTCAGTTTAGCGACGAATAATTTCATCCGTAGTAGAAAAAAGTTAGGTTAAACTTGAGCAAACATTCACTCAAGAAACAAAATTTCAAATCTTCAAAATTGAGAGATCTATACGAAGATACGGATTCCCAACCGATTCCAATTCAATCTGAATCAATTGTCACCATCCAACAGCCTTCCAAAGGCACCAAGAGGCGAGTTTTCACCCTTCGACCGACCATTCATTGCAGGGGCATGAGCCAACACGCGATCAGCTAATCGGCTGAATGGAAGTGATTGCAACCAAATCGTCCCCGTCCCTTGCAATGAAGCCAGAAACAATCCTTCACCACCAAAAAACATGGACTTCAACCCTCCCGCCTTCGTGACGTTGTACTCAATAGATCCGGTAAAGCCAACAATGCAACCGCTGTCCACGAAAATCGTCTCACCGTTCAATTGTTTTTCGACCACCGTTCCACCGGCATGGAGAAATGCCAAGCCGTCACCCTTCAGCTTTTGCAGTATAAATCCTTCACCACCAAAAAAGCCAGCGCCCAATTTCCGCGTCAGCGCAATGGTCAATTCGGTCCCTTTTGCAGCACAGAGAAATGCATCCTTTTGACAGGTGACCTCCCCTCCTATTTTCTTCAAATCAATCGGCATGATCTTACCAGGATAAGGCGCCGAAAAAGCGACACGCCGTCTCGTATGGCCCTGATTGGTAAAGTGGGTCATGAAGATGGACTCTCCTGTCAAAACCCGCTTTCCCATCTGAAGCATGCCGTTGAGAAAACCACTTGACGCAGAGGAGCCATCTCCCATTTTTGTATCAAACAGGATTTCGGGCTCCATCCAATTCATCGCTCCTGCCTCCGCAACGACTGTTTCAGACGGGTCCAGAATCACTTCGACCGTTTGCATATCATCACCGAAAATTTGAAACTCGATTTCGTGGCTTCTCATGGTTGTAAATTGAGCACCAAATGTCGTGGAAATTTTCAGCAATCATTACAACGTAATCCCATGAATTCAGCATCGTCTTTCACGTCCATCGCTTTTCTTTGTGGTGCATTCTCTTCCCTGATTTGGTCGGGGTGTCAAACTCCCCACCGACCTGCTTTTTCCAATATGAACTATCCGATTTCGCGCATTGACCCTGTTGTCGACACCCTTTGGGACACACAGGTATCTGATCCTTACCGCTGGCTAGAAGACGATCGAGCTGAGGAGACTACGGATTGGGTTGAAGCCCAAAATGAACTTACGCGGAGTCATCTCGACTCCATTCCCTTGCGCCCTGTGCTGCGTGAACGATTTGCGTCTTTGTACAATTATGAGAAGATTGGAGCACCTCGAAAAATGGGTGGACGCTATTTTATTTCCAAAAATGATGGCCTCCAGAACCAGAGTGTTTGGTATGTGCGGGAGACGCTCGACGGAAAGGACGCCTTGTTTCTCAATCCCAACGAATTGAGTGAAGATGGGACAGTCACTGCAAGCCTTGGTAGCGCTTCAGATGATGATCGATGGGTGACTGTCATCCAAAGCAGTGCTGGCTCAGATTGGCAGGAGATTCATTTATATGACCTCCAAACGGGCCAACCGACTGGAGAAACGCTTGAGTGGGTCAAATTCTCCGGAACAAGCTGGGCGGGCAATGGATTCTATTACAGCCGTTACCCAGAACCAAAGGGCAGCGAATACAGTGCTGAAAACACCTACCACAGTGTGTACTACCACGAAATAGGCACTCCGCAAAGCGCCGATCGCCTGGTTTTTAGAAATGAGAATGAGCCCAACCGCTACCATTTCGCTTATGCTACAGAAGACAAGAAGTACCTTGTTCTCAGCACGTCAACAGGCACAGATGGCAACAGCATTCATGTTCGCTCTCTTGAAATTGACGAGGCCCCGTGGATTGAAGTTGTAGCCGGCTTTGGCACACGCAGCTCCTTAATCGACCATGTTGACGGACAATTTTTGGTCCTCACCGACCAAGGCGCGCCAAAATACCGATTGGTCGGAATTGATTCGAAACAAACTGATCGCTGGACCGAGGTCCTTCCAGAATCAGAACACCTTCTTGAATCCGTCAATAGCACGGGTGGCCAGCTGTTCGCGACCTACTTGCGCAATGCCTGCAATGCCGTTGTTCGATTCGATGCAGATGGATCCAATCCGCGTGAAATTCAACTCCCGGGAACAGCCGGTTCTGTCGGAGGATTTGGAGGGAAGATGGACGCAGAAGAGACATTCTACGCTTACACCTCTTTTACCCAGCCCACATCCATCTATCGGTATGATTTGAAAACAGCGGCCTCCGAATTGTTTGCTGCACCATCGGTTGATTTCAACCCAGAAGATTACACGGCATACCAAGCTTGGTATCCCTCCAAAGATGGCACTTCAATTCCGATGTTCATCGTCCACCGAAAAGATTTAGAAAAAGACGGAAAACGCCCTACCTATCTGTATGCCTACGGTGGATTCAACATCAGTTTAACGCCCAGCTTTAGCCCCTCCTTGCTCTTGCTTTTAGAACGAGGCGGCGTTTACGCGATGCCCAATCTGCGAGGCGGCGGAGAATTCGGGGAAGATTGGCATGAAGCCGGAATGCTGCTTCAAAAACAAAACGTATTTGACGACTTTATCGCAGCCGGTGAATTCCTCATCTCAGAAGGCTATACTTCGAGCGAGCGTCTTGCCATCGCAGGTGGATCCAACGGTGGACTGCTCGTCGGTGCCACCATGACACAACGTCCCGATTTGGCCGCTGTTGCATTTCCAGCCGTTGGTGTCATGGACATGTTGCGTTATCACAAGTTCACCATCGGTTGGGGCTGGATCCCCGAATATGGCTGTGCGGATAGCTCCAAAACTGACTTCATGAATCTAGCCGGTTATTCTCCGTATCACAACCTCAAACCCGAAACGGCTTATCCAGCCACGATGGTCTCTACAGCGGATCACGATGACCGGGTGGTACCTGCGCATTCCTTCAAGTTTGCTGCGCGTCTGCAAGCCTGCCAAACCGGGCCGCGACCGACCCTCATTCGGATTGATCAAAACGCTGGCCATGGTGCGGGAAAACCAACATCGAAAATTTTGGATGAACAAGCGGATAAATGGGCCTTTATGCTGGACGCGATGGGCCTTGGAACCCCATGACCAACACATCGCAATTGGCGCAATGGATCGTCCAAGGTTTTGAAACAAAAATGAGGCTACAAGACGCCTTGCCACTAGTTTCCAAAGACTTCATCACGAGTAAAAAAGGATGCAAAAAAGCGATTCAACGTGGGCAGGTCCTGCTGAATGGGGTTGCTGGTCAAACTGGTGATTGGGTGGCCAATGGAGATCGCATTGTGCTCATGCAAGCCGAACAAATTCGACCGGTCAACGTTCCCGTTCCGATCCACATCGGATTCGAGGATCAAGCGATACTCGTTGTTTGGAAACCCGCGGGCTTGCATACGAGCGGAAGCCATCCGACATCGCTTCGTGCTCAAGTCGCCACTCAATTTCAGGAGAACCGCTCTGTGGACACTCTTGGGCATCCCGAGCCGGCTCATCGGTTGGATTTTGCCACCAGCGGCTGGGTGGCTTTTGGAAGAACATCCGCAGCCCTTCAATCCTTGAACCTCGCCTTCAAACAAGAACAAGTCAAGAAGTCCTACCTGGCCCTTGTCCATGGGGTCTTCCCTGATGCTGTGCAAATTATGCTGCCAATTGCCACCAAGTCAGCTTCCACATGGGCGCGATGTTGGGCGCGAGGGACGATCCCTACGCATGGTGAAGGTAGCTTGCTGCACATCACAACAGGCACAGGACGCACCCACCAGATTAGGAAGCATTTGCACGCCATTCGGCACAGCATTGTTGGTGATGACCGCTATGCAAAAGGGCAACATTATACAGGACACGGGTTGCTTTTGTGTGCCTATCGCATCGAACTCAAGCACCCAGAAAATGGCGCTACCATTCAACTTGAGGCCCATCTTCCCCGAAAATTCACCCGCTTCCGTTGGGTCAAAAATGTCGTAACGCCAGTTCATCCGCAACGCCTATCTTAGAACGCTTCATGAATAGCGCTACCCATGATTTTTAGATTCCTCCGATCCAGTTACCGCATTCCGGGATTTCTACTGCTCTGCTCTTACTATGGTTTGGGGATGGTGCGGGTCAAAAGGAGAACAGGACAAGATCCGAAGGCCATGCATGACCTGTTTCTTCGATTCATTGCAAGCGTGCATCGCCTCATGGGCATTCGGGTCTTCCAAGAAGGCGAATTGCCCGAAGAGGCCAGCATCCTGATGGGCAACCACCGAAGCTATGTCGATGCGGTATTGGTTCCGGCCAAAAGACCGGTTGCCTTTGTGGCACGAATCGAAAGTAAGTCCTGGCCCATCATTGGCTGGTCCGCCAATACACTGCACACCATTTGGGTTCAAAGGAAAAGCAAGGAAAGCCGGAAACACACACGTGAACAGGTCAAGCATCGGCTGCGCGATGGCTTCGGCATTGTAATTTTCCCGGAAGGAACGACTCATAAAGGACCTGAATTGCTTGAATACAGACCGTCCATGTTTTACATCAGTGCCGAAGGTGGCTTTCCCATTACCCCCATCGCCATTGAATACAGAGACCGCGACGTTGCATGGGTGAATCAACAGATGTTCATTCCACACGCTTGGAAACACTTCGGAAAAAAACACATGGACGTCCGCGTTTCGATTGGAAAAACCTTCACTGGATCTGATGGTCAAGCCCTTTTGGATGAGGCGCACAATTGGACGCAACAAGAAGTCTACCGCTTGCGAAAATTGTGGGATGCCGAAAAAGGACAATAGAAAATTCACTTGGAACAACGTGATGGCTGATTCTTGGCCATTGTATCTTCGCCCCCATGTCGCAACGCCTTTCCTGGATCAAAAATTGGCACCGGTTTCTTTCTCCCAAGTGGCAAACGGTGCATTTGGACTACCCCGTGAACTTCCAACCTCGGTCCCACCCAAGCAACAGGGATGCAGATGCGAATTTGGAACGCATTTTAGTCGCGCGACGAGGGGTCATCGCTGAGGAAGTGCAACAGATCTTGACCTTTCAAGATGACCTTCAATCCATTCGAAAACGGGACGAGGAAAGCAATTCTCTGAAGGCGGGATGGAACAACGGTTTCCTTCCTGGATTGGACATGGCCGCGCTCTTTAGCATGATTGCCACGCGAAAGCCAAAGCGCTACATCGAAGTTGGTTCGGGCAACTCCACCCTGGTTGCTGCCGCCGCAAAAGCGCAGCACAGCCCGCAGACGGAGATCATCAGCATTGACCCGTTTCCTCGGGCGGACATTGACCAGATTTCCCAAACCATCATGCGCTCTCCATTTCAATCGGTGGGGCGTCAAATGGCAGAGTCGTTGGAGCCTGGAGACATCTTGTTCATTGACAATAGTCATCGGGTTCTCCCCAATTCAGATGCGACTGTGGCCTTCTTGGAATGGTTTCCACTTTTGAAGCCGGGTGTGATTGTTCAAATTCATGATATTTACATCCCCTGGGATTACCCGCAAGAAATGTGTGATCGTGCCTATTCGGAACAATACATGTTGGCCATGGCACTCCTAAGCAACCCCAAGCGTTATCAGCCGCTCTTCCCCGCTTTTTGGGTCAGTGAACAAGCTGACTTCAAGCAGGCGCTGAAACCACTTTGGAACCATCCCAACACGGCAGGTGTCGAACAGCATGGTGGTTCATTTTGGTTCGAAGTGGGGGCTTTCCCCTTCCACTAAGTTCTCACGCCTTTTCTCCAGTTTGCGGAGCGTTATCGCGCCACCACCAACTGAAACGACGCCGTCGTGGACCCCGAAGGATTGAACACCTGCGCGGTATAGATGCCTTCTGCCCATGCGCCGCAATCCACTGACGTGCGTTCTGATCGAATGATTCCGCTGTAGACCTCTTGTCCTTGGACATTGTAGACCACCAATGTGCGAGGTTCACTGGAGACTTGACTCCATTCTATCCACAACATTTCTGCTACAGGATTGGGATAAGCAGACATCCCAATGGCCTCTAACTCTTGCAGCCCATTGACCAGCAAGTTGACCTGCATTTCAACCGTTCCGGCACATCCGCTTGTATCCATCTCAGAAACAGCGATGGAACCGTTCATCCCCCCCGATAAATCGTTCCAAACCACCTCAACAGTCGTCACTCCAACACCTTCAAAAGCGCCAACAAAGCTGCCTTGGTTCACTGCCCATTCATAGGTGTGCTCATCAGGACCATCATAGCTGTAGGTCTCCGAAGTTCCACTCACAGGATCGGTTGAACCCGAAATATCACCCTGCCCGACGTATGTGCAAGAGCCATCATCAGAATTGGCCACTTCAGAGTAATTGCAGGATTGATCATCCGTGCATCCCAACACCTCCTCAACTCCCAAACACAAACAATCGTCTCCGATCACATCCAAGATGGTCTCAGCATTGGCGTCATCGCAAGCATCACCCGTCGAAAAGCACGAGCCATCATTGGCATTCGCTTCAGGATCATAATTGCAGGCGTTTTCTTCATTGCAGCCCACCACCACGGGAAGGCAGAAAGGATGCTGGATTGAGCTCCCAAAATCAGGTTCACCCATCGCTACGATCACGGCTCCTTCCACTGTGCTTAACACATAATTCCCATCGACATCGCACGAACCCCAGACACTTCCATTCAATCCATCACCATATGCGTCAGTGATCGTCAACGTGTGACACCCTAAAGGCACACATCCTTGCCAGACCTCCTCGGTTTCCTCATCCGCGTAGGTATCAGCCGCAACCTCCGCAACCGTCTCTCCATTGGAATCGACAATGCTCCACCCCAATTCCTCTGGCCAGCAGTCCGTCGTTATTGTCAAAATAATGTCGAGGCAGGGGTAATCACACGACCCATCATCGATGGTGGCATCTGCACTGTAATTGTTTGCCAACTCATCCGTACAACCTGGCACCAAAGCATCGCAATTGGGGGTTTCTATGAACAACGTATCGCTCACCAAGGAATCCAAGGCGAAATACACCTCATACGCCGTATTGGGGTTTAAGCCATCCAACGTCACCGTATTTCCACTGGACAAATCGACTCCCAACATCTCGGTCAAGCCACACGTCCAGTTGGCATCAGCCGTATCGCGGTAGCATAAGATCTGGGCCTCACAGAGGAAGTTTGAGAAATTCGCTGTCAAATCCATGGAGGTGATCACAGCATTGGACTGTGCATCCAACGTGCAGTAAGCTTCGCCTTCAAATGACTCGATATCGCACTCAATTGGACCACATCCTGAAAGCGCGAGCTCAATGGAGTTGGCGACATTCAAACGACCGCCCGTTGCCACTTCCGTAATCAAGTTGGGCACGAGGTCTGTTCCTTGGTAGAGGTAACCCAGCACCAAGTCTGCCGCACCCTGTGGATTGCTGACCGCCAGGTCTGCCAGGTCGGGACAGGGAACACTGTAAATCAGCGCAATGGCTCCAGCCACGCAGGGACTGGCAAACGATGTACCGCTTGTGTTGCCATAACCGTTGCTCCCACTGGGCAAGTAGACCTGATCGCCTGGAGCAGCCAGGTCAATGGTGGTCACACCGTAGCCACTGAACGTTCTAACATCATTGTTATTGGTTGCCGTTACAGAGACCATGTAATCCGAGCTGCATGCTGTGGGCATATCCCCCACGACATCGACATTGAGGGCTTGGTTTGTCGTGGCTCCGCAGTTGAGAATTCCAGAAGCACCCAATTCATCATAGTAAGCACACCAAACGGGGTAGTTGGCTGGATTCGCTTGATCAATGCCCCATGATGCATTGGTCGCAACGACAAAAGCTCCTTTGGATCCTTGGGTCTCGTTGTAAAAATCACGCATGACTTTGGGATACTCATAGGACGCGATCACATTCGCCTCAGACAAACCGTTGGGCATGTCAATCTGCATGATCTCGACATCCCAGTTGACTCCGGCACCGCCGTTGCCGTTGTCTCCAGTAGCACCGATCATTCCACTGACCGATGTACCGTGACCACCCGCCGCAATGTTATCACTGTTGTTACCAGAATTCCATCCATCGTAATCATCGACGTATCCATTCTCATCATCATCGATGCCATTGTCCGGAATTTCCAAGGTGTTCACCCAGTGGTTGTCAATCAAATCCACGTGGTTGTAATTCGATCCTCCGCCTTCCAAAACTGCCACGACAATCCGGGCTCCGTTTCCCGCATTGCCACCAGTGGTGATGTCCCATGCTAAATCAGAGTCAATGTCATGATCCCCCGATTGAACATGATGCCATTGCTGGCCAAAATTAGGATCGTTGGGAACGGTTTCCCGCTCGGTGACCGTATGGTTCAACTGCACTGCACGCACATGTGGATGATCGGCAAAACGATCCAAGGCCGTGGGCCAATCCGAAGCTGCAATGGACAATTGGTAAATCCCTGTGGAAGGCGAAGGCACGCTTACAATCTCAAACGAAGCGATGCCACTCAAAGAGGACCAGACCTTGTCAGCATCAACTTGCGGATTCAACATGACCAGCAGCTCATTTGGAGCAAAAGGAGTCTCATCTGCACCCACTTGGGCGAAGATTGTTTGCATGCTAAACAGAGAGAAAAAGCCAGCAGCCATTGCAACGCCAGCAAAGGAGCAAGAAAAAGAATGTTTCATCATCAACAGGTTATTCCAAAAGTAGGCAGATTTTGCCTCACGAATTGAAAGAGACCGGAGATTCATTGAAACATTCCCGGCACAAAAAGCGTAAATAAGACACTAACAAGTCTCGTAAATGTGTTCGATTACTGCCCTTCTTAACTTGAGAGATTCCGATGAAGCCCAGCGTGCTTTGGCTCTCAATGTTTCAAAACTCCAACGTCACAGAGGACCGGATTGGTCCGGAGTCTACCAGCACGCTCATGCCATTTTAGCGCATGAGCGCCTTGCCATCGTAGACGTTAGCAGCGGCTCCCAACCCCTACTCGACCCCGAACACCAGACAGCTCTCGCCGTCAATGGTGAGATCTACAATCATCAAGACATCCGCCGAAACACATCTGAATATCCGTATCAAACGGGTAGCGATTGTGAAGTGATTCTGGCTTTGTACCGTGATTTCGAAACGGATTTGGTACGACACCTCGAAGGCATGTTTGCCTTCGTTTTATTTGACCCACTTCAGAACAAATGGCTCATCGGACGCGATCCCATCGGCATCATCCCCTTGTATTATGGTCATGATGGTGATGGCACGTTGTTGGTAGCCTCAGAAATGAAGGCCTTGGCAGCACTCTGTGATGATGTCTCAGAATTCCCTCCCGGCCACATTTGGTCTTCAGACGATGCCGCTCCGCATAAGTACTTCCAAACCGACTGGATGGATTGGGAAACCACGCCTAAAAACAAGCTTGACCTAAAGGAACTCAATGCACAGCTCACGGAGTCGGTGCGCTCTCACCTCATGGGCGATGTACCCTATGGGCTATTGATCAGCGGAGGCTTGGACTCCAGTGTGATCGCTGCCATTGCGCAGTCATTCGCCAAAAAACGTGTGGATGATAACAATGAAACCGAAGCTTGGTGGCCTCGGGCGCACAGTTTCAGCATTGGCCTGGAAGGCAGTCCCGACGTTGCTGCTGCTCAAAAAGTGGCCGAACACATCGGCACTGCCCATCACCCCTTGACATTTACGATTCAAGAAGGTTTGGACGCTCTAGAGGATGTCATCTTGCACGTCGAGACATACGATGTCACGACCATTCGTTCCTCCACCCCCATGTACCTCATGGCTCGCCAAATCAAGGCCATGGGGATTAAAATGGTACTTTCAGGAGAAGGAGCAGACGAAATATTCGGAGGTTATTTGTACTTCCACCTCGCTCCTGACGCCAAAGAATTTCATGAAGAAACGGTCCGAAAGGTTCTAGCATTAAGTCAGTATGACTGTTCTCGCGCCAACAAAGCCATGATGGCCTGGGGCATCGAAACCCGCGTTCCGTTTTTGCACAAACCCTTCGTTGACTATGCCATGTCGCTGGACCCGGAAGTCAAGATGGGCGGAAACGGGCGGATTGAAAAACACATCATTCGCGAGGCCTTTGAAGGCACCATTCCCGATGAGATTCTTTGGAGACAAAAGGAACAATTCTCTGATGGCGTTGGCTATGGATGGATCGATGGTCTGAAGGATCATGCTGAATCACACATTTCAGATGACGAGTTTTCTCGTGCTTCCGTGCGATTCCCGATCAATCCGCCGGATACGAAAGAGGGCTACTATTACCGCACCATTTTTGAAAACCACTTTCCCTCAGCCGCTTGCGCTGCGACAGTCCCTGGAGGGAAATCGGTGGCTTGCAGCACCGAGAAGGCGTTAGAATGGAGCGAAAGCTTAAAAAATGTAGTCGACCCTTCGGGAAGAGCGGTCACCGCTGTTCACAATGCAGGATACCAAGGGACTGACCCCAAGAATGCCCAATGACCTCGAGTCATTTGGACGATTTCTCAAATTTTCGCTGATACTTTGTTTGCACGAGATCGACCACAATCAGGACGGTCACGACGAAGTAAAACGTCGTCTTGTTCAGTGGCTCAATTGCCCCCCCGAACAAGGTCAGGTGTGCCATGTGCCCGCCTTCAGACAGCAACATGACTCCCACGATGAGCAAAATAAACAGGCCGAGCACTTCATAGGCCCGGTTCTTCTTCAAGAATTCAGCGACTCGATTGGCCAAGGCCAACATCACGACACCGCTCAATAGAATGGCCAACGCCATGATCCAGAGCACGTCGGTCAACGCAATGGCCGTCAGCACAGAGTCAAACGAAAACACAACGTTCATGAGAACAATGGCTCCGATGGCTGCGGCCGGTTTTCGGTATTTTTTAGCGGACTGATCGGTGGATTCTTCAAAGGCCAACATGTGCCATACTTCACGCACAGCAGTGTACACAATGAATCCACCGCCCAACATAGCGATGAGGCTGTGTCCATTGAAATGTCCCTGAACGGCCTCCCCCCAATTCACATGGAACAATGGAGCTTGGAACAAGGCAATCAGCTGAACAAGCAATACCAACAAGACCAGCCTCATGAGGACCGCACCGACAATACCAATGCGTTGCACTCGGCGTTGTTCTTCCTTGGCCACTCGCCCAGATTCTATGGCGATGTACAACAAGTTGTCGATGCCCAAAACAGCCTCTAAAGCGATGAGCATGAACAGGGTACCAATCGATTCAACCCATTCCATCTTTTCTCAATGTTCGTGAATAAAATGTGCAGAGTCGAACCGAAAACGTGGACCATAAACTCCTCCCTCAGCCCGTTGACCTACAGACACTGCCATGGTAATTCCAGCGGCACGAGGCAATCCCAAAAGGCGCTTCACCCTTTGAGAGTCAAGGCCTTCCATGGGACACGAATCGAATCCCTCCGCACGCACAGCGAGCATGAAATTCTGCGCCGCTAAAGCCGTAGTCTTGTGCGCCCATGTCTGCATTTGACCCGCATGAATGGGTTCACGAGGTGTCGGTTTTTTGATTCCGCGTATGGAAAACCACACCCATTTGAATGGGCGATAAACGCTCCAAGGACCTTGGTTGTATACGATTCGAGTGATCTTGTTGAAATATTGCAACGCTTTGCCAGGCGTACCGGGTGATGCCTTCAAATGATCCAGCATCCATCCGTTGTTTCGCTTCCATAAATCTGGTCGGGCAACAAACACAACCAATTCCTGAGCCGTTGCCGCCGCAGGCTGACCCAAACAGGCATCGACCAGCAATTGCTTTTTCTCCGGGCTGCGAACCCAATGGAGTTCCCACGTCTGCAAGTTGGATGATGTCGGTGCTTTCAAGGCGGCCTCCAAGCAACGCCGCATGGTCTCTTCTGGAACAGGGGCTTTCGAATAGACGCGTACACTCCGTCGAGATTCTAGGACGTCATAAAAAGCTTGCGCGTCGACCGCGGGCGCTTCTTCCATCTTACGCGCAGAACTTTGAGCTTCCTTGGAATCGAATATCTTGACTTTCACCATGCTCCAAATCTACGCCTTCGTTCGCTCAAGCAGCATCGAATTCGTCGGGCTTACCTGCTTTTGACTGAATGCATATGCCTCTTGGACTCGATGCGCAGCCCGCTCAAATCCGGCATCGTTTCGCGCATGCACCCAAGCCAATGGCACCTCAGCACTTACCGGGTCGCCTGGCATCAAAAAGCCAGAACAACCTACTGCCAAATCGAGCACTTGATTGGGTCGTGTCCTACCTCCTCCCAAGGCCACTACCGCCATGCCCAAGGACCGGGTATCCAGGTGGTCCACGAAGAATCCGTTGAACTGCGGGGCTGCGAATACTGGACGTTTCTCCGCAATTTCCAAATGCGCAGTCGGACGCTCCATGAAGTCTACAGGCCCCCCCATTGCCGCGATAGAACGGCCAAAATGTTCAGCGGCTCGACCTGATCTGAGCGCATCATCGATCATGGCTGCAGCCTTCTCGTCGCTTGAAGCCAAACTTGATTGTCTGAGCAACATGCTGACTAACGTTCTCGTTACCTCATCCAGACGTTCTGAATCGATGTTGCCTTGCAGATAACGCACCGCTTCCATCACCTCCAATGCATTTCCTGCAGAGTGAGCCAAGGGCTGATCCATGCTGGTTAGCAACGCCTCAGTTGGCATGCCCGCGTCCGTTCCCACCTTGCAAAGAGAATGAGCTAAAGCACGCGCAGCGTCCAAATCCTTCATGAACGCACCGTTGCCCACCTTGATGTCCATGACGAGGTGTTCCAAGCCGGCAGCCAACTTTTTGGACAAGATACTGGCCGTGATCAGACCGTATTGTTCCACGGTCGCAGTGACATCCCGTGTGGCATACATCCGACGATCAGCCGGCGCCAAGTCCGCTGTTTGGCCTGCGATGGCCATGCCCGTGGAAGCAACGACTTGTTGAAAATGCCGCACCGTGGGCTGGGTGGAATATCCGGGGATGGCTTCCAATTTATCAACCGTTCCGCCCGTATGCGCCAATCCTCTTCCCGCAATCATGGGCACAAACCCACCACATGCCGCCAAAATGGGCGCCAACATCAAGGAAACGGCATCCCCTATTCCTCCCGTTGAATGCTTGTCCAAAACAGGGCCATGCAACCCAAAGCCGCCCCAGTTCAAAACTTCACCAGAATCCCGCATGGACTTGGTCAACTCCGTGCGTTCAGCCATGTTCAAGTCCTGAAAATAAGCCGCCATCGAAAACGCCGCAATTTGAGCGTCGCTGACTTCATCGCTTGCAACACCCTCGATAAAACGGCGAATTTCTGCAGGAGACAAGGCGTTTCCGTCCCGCTTACTGCGGATGATTTCGGGGATCAATAAATCCATGGTTCGTGGCGTGTATTTGAACTCACAAGGACAAGAAGAGCCCTGCAATCGTAGCTGACATCAAATTGGAAAGTGTAGCCGCTAAAACAGCCTGCAATCCAAACCTTGCAATGTCAGCGCGGCGCGATGGGGCCAACGATCCCAACCCTCCCAGCAAAATCGCAATGGATGAAAGATTGGCAAATCCACAAAGAGCAAACGAAACAATGGCCTTGGTCTTTTCTGACAAGACCATCACTGCACCTTCATTCAAGTAGGGCGCGAAGTCCAAGTAGGCGACGAATTCATTCACGACCAATTTCTGTCCGATAAATGATCCGGCCACCACTGCTTCTGACCAAGGCACTCCAATCAGAAAAGCCAATGGAGCAAATAGGTATCCCAGAATGAGTTCCAACGTCAATTCCGGCATGCCAAACCAGCCACCAATGCCTCCGAAAATACCGTTGAGAAGAGCGATCAATCCCACAAAAGCCAAAAGCATCGCCCCAACATTCATCGCCAACTTCAGTCCAGAAGAAGCGCCTGTTGCGGCCGCGTCAATGACATTGACCGGTCGATCCTCCTCCGCTCCTTTGAGGTCTTCCTCACTCAGGAACTCATTCGGTTCTTCCGTTTCTGGTCGAATCAACTTGGCAAAGAGCAGCCCGCCCGGGGCCGCCATGAAGGAAGCCGCAATGAGATATTCAACCGGAACTCCCAAGGACGCATAGCCCGCCAAAACGGATCCAGCCACTGAGGCCAACCCGCCGACCATCACCGCAAACAATTCCGATTGGGTCATGGTTTTGATGTACGGTTTGACGACCAATGGCGCCTCCGTTTGACCGACAAAAATATTGGCCGTTGCTGAAAGGGATTCGGCTTTGGATGTCCCCAAAAGACGACGAAGACCACCCCCTAGCGTATTGATAACAAGCTGCATAACACCGATGTAGTAAAGCACTGCTATAAGCGATGAGAAAAACACGATGACCGGTAAAACCCGCACGGCGAACACAAATCCACCCGATGGAAACAAATCGAACATGGCGTCCGAATTCAACCCACCGAAGATGAATGAAATGCCATCGTTGCCATAATCAATGACACGTTGTACGCCGGCCGAAACTTTGAGCAACGCCGTTTTTCCAAAGGGAACATACAGCACCAAGGCTCCGAAAAAAAGCTGGATTAAGAAGGCCCCCAACACAGTTCGAATGCGGATGGCTTTGCGATTGCTTGAAAGCAAAAGCGCCAAACCAATCAGGACCGGCATTCCCAATAAACTCATCATGATGCTCATGGGAGCGAATCTACGCTGAAGCAAACAAACCTCTGCAACCTCGGCCCGAAGCAGCAGCTAAAATTGTCAACTCGCTAGAAACCTGCTGTAACCAAGATGCCAGCGGATCCCAAACAAAACCTGGAGGTGTCCCATCGAATTGCGGTGAATTAGCGAGGCACCTTCCCGGTTCGATTGGCGCATGAGGCCTCCACCGCGAACGACATACGACCAACCGCGCACCGTGGGAATCTCGGCATCCAAACGCCAGGATGTGAGACGGTATTGCAACGACTCCAATCCCCGGTCTGTCCAAGCCAAACGGTTCTCATAACTTTCACCCCCCTTGTACAAGCCCATTTCCAATTTCAGAAAATGAGAACGACAAAAGAGGCCTCCTCCCATGGTCCAAGTCTTCCTGCCAAAATCGCCCAAGCTTTCATCATATCGGCGATTCCATGTCACATCCATGAAAAAATCCCAACCGAAACGAGATGCAGAAGCATAGCGAGCATGGACTTCCCAATCCACCCAGACACGTTGTGGCATCAGACCCGATTGTTCCGCCCGGAACTTAAAGTCCAACGGATTGACCGGTACGATGCCGAATCCCTCGCCGACGCACCAATCATTGAAATTGCGTTGACTGAATTGCGTTCGCATTTTCAATGCACCCGCATCTTTTGTCCTCTTCGGATTCACTAAATTAAATCTTCGCAAACCCCGAGCGCGGCGAAACAGATCCCAACGCCATTCGGCGTGCAGTTGAAACAGCTGGTTGCCATAGCTCGGCGAACTCGCCTGATACATCGAACGATTCCACGCAACCCCCACTTCGGAATGAAGATGCGGATTCACATCAAAATACATGATTCCAAAAGAATGGACGTCCATGTGTGACATCATCTGCCATTGCTCCCGATCAGCCCAATTCACCTCAAGTTCTTTTCGTTGAGAAAGAGCCAGCCCCAACTCACCTCGAACACGAGCGTTCATTTGATGGATCAGCCCGGCGCCGAAGTCCAGCTGATGCGCATTGGCATCGCTTTGAATCGCTTGCCGCTTTGCATACCCCGAAGCGCTGACGGTCCAATGGCTTTTCCCATGAGCGACCTCATTCTTCCAGCGTCCTTCCAACCGTGTGAAGACATCTTGCGTTGGCTTCTTTGCCGGGTCAGACATGCCTACAGGCATGCGCCAAACATTTCCATCCAATCCACTGCTCACCTCGACCAGTCCCACTCCTGAAAAAAATCCATCTTGACCAAAACTCGTTGGTGCGACCAGCCAAAATCCAAGGCACAGTATCAGCGGGTAGCGTTCGATTAAAAATCGCAGGCAGCCGATATGGAACTTAGAGATGCGCATTTGCGTCGGGAGTGGAATGAACTCCTCCTACCGTTACGCATATAAACACCTAAGGTTTCAAACCGTTTTCAGAGGCAATTGAAATGCCAAAGGAAGAAACCGCACCACATCGGGAGAGACCAAAACGCTCCCCGTACCGGCTTGCATCAAGAATCGAATGGGTCGATTTTGACGAAACTCTGATTCTACCATGACTTGCCGGCAGCCTCCACAAGGCGAAAAATGCTCCAAGGCCATGTCAATGTCTGTGACGACGGCAGCAGCCACAATGGCCTCCTTTGGAAACTGAGCGCCAGCGCTGAAAAAGGCGACGCGCTCAGCACACAGGCCACTGGGGTACGCCATGTTTTCCTGGTTGCTTCCTATGACCATTTGGCCTGACTCCAATAAAACAGCAGCGCCTACCCTGAAATTGGAGTAGGGTGCATACGCGTTTTCACATGCGGCATGTGCGGCCTTGAGCAAATCTTGCTCAGCCAAATCAAGATCTCTTTCATTCCATTCCTCAAATGAGGACTCTTTATTCACTGCTTTTTTCATCAGTCGCAATGTCGCCTCAAATTCCTAAAGTCAGAGACTCTATATTGCAGATATGCATGACAAACACTCCATCGTTACCAATTGGCTCCCGAGATATACCGGCCTGGACCTCACTGGATTTGGACACTATATCCTTTTGACCAACTTCAATCACTATCTCGAAATCTTTGCTGAATCGCAAGAAGTGGAAATCGTTGGGAGAGATAAAGCCATGCCGAATGCAACGGCTCATGACATCACGATGATCAATTTTGGCATGGGCAGCGCCAATGCAGCCACGATCATGGATTTGCTGTCTGCCATCAAACCCAAAGCAGTCCTTTTTATAGGGAAATGCGGTTCGTTGAAAGAACGCAACAAGATTGGCGACTTGATTTTACCGCTTGCAGGAATCCGAGGTGAAGGAACTTCGGACGATTACTTCCCTCCCGAAGTCCCCGCTTTGCCGAGCTTCGCACTTCAGCGGGCTATCTCGTCAACCATTCGAGACTTTAACCGTGACTATGACACCGGATCCGTTTACACGACCAATCGCAGGGTGTGGGAACACGATGAAGACTTCAAAGAGTACTTAAAAGGAACGCGTGCGCAGGCGATTGACATGGAAACAGCAACTCTATTTTCAGTTGGTTTCGCGAACCGTTTATCCGTTGGAGCACTTTTGCTCGTCAGCGATGAGCCGATGACGCCTTCTGGCGTGAAGACCGAAGAAAGTGATCGTGTCGTAACGACCAACTATGCTGAAGAGCACATCCAAATTGGTGTCGCTTCCCTTAGAGAAATTCAGTCTGAGGGCAGGTCAATCAAACACTTACGCTGGCGCTGATCGCTTGGAGCCAAGACTGCATGATTAAGTACCAAGCGGCCAAATCTCGTCACCCTGTGTTTCTGTATGACCGTTCTGAGCATCCTCCTCGAAGGGGAAATCCTGGAAGTCCATGAACCGAGTGAAACGCGAATGTGAATCCCTTCGGCTGAGCGTAATCCACTGAGCCGGCTGACTCTCTTGAATCTCTTCTTCAGGAAGATCCAAAACGATCTCTCCCTCACATAATTGTTGCCAAACATCACTGGCTATTCTGAGCGTTTCTTCTCTTGCCCCCGTTCGATCTTGCCAGACTTGAACGGCCTCCTCAACATCTGAGAAAGGCAATTGACTGAGCAACTCCACAATAGGCCCTGTTACACGAGCGAAATATCCCGAGTATGGCAGCCGAATGACAACGTGTTCTCCGTCAAAATCGAATTGCGAGAAAGGATTCCAAGAAAATGCCATGGCGTGTTTTTTGTTCACATACGCAGAACAGTCGTGGTAGGTTTCGTGCAGCGGGATGATTCTATTCATGCCAAAACGCAAACAATTTCATCGTTGTACCTTGACGAATTCAACACAGTGCGCATGTCCTTTCAAATTCGCTCATTCGAAGCATATCAAAAAGCTTGGGGAAAAAGTCAAGACACCCCCGATGAGTTTTGGCGCGACATCGCGAACACGTTCGATTGGATGGAACCTTTTTCCTCGGTCAAAACCGGCAATTTCCAAGAGGAACATGTCCGCTGGTTCGAAGACGGAAAGGTCAACATCACGGCCAACGCACTGGACCGCCACCTGCCGACTAAAGCGCATGAAACCGCCATTCTTTGGGAACCCAATGACCCAAACGAATCCACGCGAAAACTGAGCTACACTGAGCTTTCTGATCAAACCTGTCAATTTGGAAATGCCCTGAAATCACTGGGAGTGAAAAAGGGAGATCGTGTTGTTTTGTACATGCCGATGACCCCTGAACTGGCCATTGCTGTGCTGGCGTGCGCTCGAATCGGAGCAGTCCATTCAGTCGTTTTTGCAGGCTTCAGCGCGCAGGCCTTGGCTGACCGCATTGAAGACGCTCAGGCCAAGGTGGTCATCACAGCAGATGAGGGCCGTCGTGGAATCAAAACCACCCCACTCAAGGCCACTGTGGATGCGGCCATCGCAAATTCCACTTTCGTGGAGTCTGTAGTCGTTCAAAAAGTAACCGGTGCAGACTGTCAAATGGAATCGGGCAAATCCATTTACTGGCATGACCTCATTGCGGGTCATTCGACCATTTGCCCCCCTGAACCCATGGATTCAGAAGATCTCCTTTTCATTCTTTACACCTCCGGTTCAACTGGAAAGCCAAAGGGAGTGGTGCACGTGCACGGAGGATACATGGTCTATGCCGGCTACACCTTTTCCAATGTGTTTCAATACGAGCCCGGTGACGTTTATTGGTGCACTGCCGATGTGGGCTGGATCACAGGACACAGCTACATCATCTATGGTCCGCTCTTGAATGGGGCGACAACTTTGATGTTTGAAGGCATTCCTACCTATCCCGATCCAGGGAGGTTCTGGGAAATCTGTGCAAAACATCAAGTCAATCAGTTCTATACCGCGCCTACTGCGATCCGATCCCTCATGGCCGCTGGGACTGAACCCGTTTTGCGCCATGATCTGTCTTCCCTGAAGGTATTGGGGAGCGTCGGCGAACCCATCAATGAGGAAGCCTGGCAATGGTATCACGACATTGTTGGACAGAAACGATGTCCGATCGTAGATACGTGGTGGCAGACGGAAACCGGGGGCATCATGATCAGCGGACTGGGCGGCCTGAGTCCCCAAAAGCCGGCTCATGCCGGTTATCCGATTCCTGGGATTCACCCCGTTCTTCTTGACCCGAATGGCCAAGAAATCAAAGAAAACAATGTGGAAGGGCTCTTGTGCATTGCGCACCCCTGGCCCAGTATGATCCGCACCACATACGGAGATCATGAGCGCTGCAGAAACACCTATTTTAATCCTTTCCCCGGTCATTATTTCACAGGAGATGGTGCGAAACGTGATGAGCATGGTATGTACCGCATCATTGGCCGAGTCGATGATGTGATCAATGTTTCAGGACATCGATTTGGCACCGCCGAAATAGAGTCCGCAATCAATGAAACTGCTGGAGCAATTGAGTCGGCCGTCGTTGGGTTTCCGCATGACATCAAAGGACAAGGCATCCATGCTTTTGTCATTTTGGATGCCAAATCCATCCATTTGACTGTAGACCAATTGGAACAAGCAGCGCAAAACGCGGTGATTCATAGCATCGGAAAAATCGCATGTCCCGATCGCATACAATTTGTTACCAGCTTACCGAAAACCCGCTCAGGAAAAATCATGCGACGCATTTTACGCAAAGTTGCGGAGGGAGAGTTTGAATCATTTGGGGACACCTCGACTCTTTTGGACCCGACTTGTGTAGATTTGCTCGTAAGCGGTGCTAAACAACTGAAAACAAAGTGATTTCAACTTCAAAAAACCGAATTGCGCTCAAGCCTGACTCTCGATTGAAGCGTCATTCCCGATTTATTTGGAAAATTCTATTCATTGGATGCGTTTGGGCCGCTGCCTTCAACACAGTTGACGCACAAGTCGATACAGAATTCTGGTTTGTAGCCCCTGAAGTTTGGGCCAATCACGGGGACAGCCCCACCCTCCTGCGTTTTGCCACATTCGACGAGCCCGCAGTGATTACAATTGAACAACCTGCCAACGCCAGTTTCCCAACGCAAACCCTGACCGTGGCTGCCAATGCCGTGGCCTCTTTGAGCCTTGCGCCTTGGTTGAGTCAGGTTGAAAACAAACCCGCCAACACCGTTCTCAATTTTGGCTTGCACATTGTCTCAACATCCCTGGTCGAGGCCTATTACGAGGTCAATCCTTCGAACAACCTCAACCCCGACATTTTCGCCCTGAAAGGCGCTAACGCCTTGGGGCTAGACTTCGTGGTGCCCTTTCAGATGTACCTCAACAACGGGTATTCGCAATCTACCTCGTCTTTTGATCTTGTGGCCACCGAGGACAATACGACGGTGACCATTACACCGCGCAAGACCATCATTGGCCATGCAGCCAATGTCCCTTTTACCATCACATTGGACGAAGGAGAAACTTGGAGTGGACGAGCGTCCTCCACGCTCGCTGCGCAACATCCTTCCGGAACGACTGTCACATCTGACAAACCCATCGCCATCACCATGAGCGACGATTCTGTTCAAGGCACGCCGTATGGTGGTTGCGCTGACATCATGGGAGATCAGATTGTACCGGTCAGTATTGTCGGCACGGAGTACATAGCGGTCAAAGGAAATCTCAATGGACCGGACAAGATTTTCATTGTTCCTACAGTGCCTGGCACCGTCATTAGCCTCAATGGCAACGTGGTTTCTACCCTGCCATCGATCTATTCCATGTACACGCATACGCTGTCAGCGGCTGCAGCCTATTATACCACGAGCGAACCGGTCTATGTGCTTCACTTGACCGGTTTTGGTTGTGAGGTAGGCGGAGC
The DNA here is from genome assembly GCA_937881575.1 of uncultured Flavobacteriales bacterium. GTDB lineage: Bacteria > Bacteroidota > Bacteroidia > Flavobacteriales_D > Sanyastnellaceae > UA16. The sequence goes on from CALGEI010000178.1 coordinate 23,928, forward strand.
GCTATTGCCTCCAATTGTTTGCACCGGATCGCAAGAAGTTGCATTTGTTCGATCGACCAACGAATTCATAGGACTCAAAATCATCGTGTCCTCCGGAGGCGAAGATGACTTCACTTTCAATGGGAACACAGCGAATGTCCAAGCGAGTGACTTCAACAATGTCCCTGGAACGGGGGGCGATTGGAAGTACGCCAACATTACGGCCTCATCATTTGTCCCCACCCTTCAGGCCTCTAGACTTTCGAATAGCTCCTCCTTATTTCACCTGGGCATCATCCACGGAGGTGCTAGCTCAGGAACGCGCTATGGCTATTTCAGCAATTATGCGGCTCAAGCGTATGTGGTACAAGTCGAAGACAACACCCTGTGCGAAGGTGAAGCGCTGGAGTTGCAAACGAACGAAATGATTGGAGCGACCTACAACTGGACCGGCCCCAATGCCTTCACAGGTCAAGGCAACCCCTTGGATTTAGGCGTGCTCGACGCAGCAGACAATGGCGAATACATCGTCTCAGGATATGTTGGCTCTTGCCCCATTGCCAACGATACGTTGTTGCTGACGGTAAGCCCTGTTCCTGAATTGCCCCTCATTGAAGGACCGACTTGGCTTTGCGAAGGTGAGTCCATCGCATTGAGTACCGATTCCGTCGGAGCTGTTCAATATGATTGGTATGGCCCTTCAGGCCCCTTGCCCAATGCCACCGAAATCAATATCACGAATGCGACACCGGCGGATTCTGGATCATATTCGCTGGTAGTCAATGACCATGGTTGTTTCTCTCCAGTCGCCTCATGGGACGTCAGCGTGCAGCCTCAGCTTTCGGGCATGATCGATCAGGATTCCATTGTTGTTTGCAACGGATCCAACATTTTAGTATCCTCGTTGAACCCTTCAGTTTCATCGTGGGAATGGACGTCTCCTGCAGGCAATTTGATCAGCAACGGAACCGGCATGCAAATCACCAATGCACAAGTCGACCAAACGGGATGGTACCAATTGGATGGTGTCGCCAATGATTGCCCCCTGCATACGGATTCCATTTGGGTTGAAATTATATCGACCCCAGAAGTCTTGGCCATTGATGCTCCGCCAGTTTGTTTGGGGTCCGATGCCACACTGACAGCTGAAACAACAAGCGAAGGGTGCACGTTTACTTGGTTGGATGCCGATGGCAATGTCGTGGGCACGGACAATCCGCTTGTGATCAACGAGGTGAATTGGGAGGACCCTCAATTTTACCAAGTGGTCGCTCAACTGAATGGATGCTCTTCTATCCCCGTGGATGCTTCTGTTCAAGTGGAGATTCCCGGTGATCTGGACATTGTGGACTTAGCGGGCAATTCATTGGATGATTTCAGCATTTGCGAAGGTGACAATTTCGAAATCTTTGCTGAAGGTCCCTCCAATGTCTCCTGGGAATGGAGCCATCCTTTGGGCAATACCAACGGCGAATCAATGGACATTGAAAATGTTCAAAGCAACAACGAGGGCTGGTATATATTAAGTGGAGAAATTGGCGATTGTCCGATGATTCCGGACTCCCTCTTGTTGGAAGTGCTCAACACCCCGTCACCTCCAATCTTGAGTGGTTTCGACCCCCTTTGCGAAGGGGGGAGCGTCACCTTGACCGCGCAGGTCGACAACGGATCAACCGTTGTTTGGAATCACACTTTTTTCGGTTCGTATGATGCACTCGTTTGGGACATGGACTCCGTTCCATTGACAGGCAATGGAACGTACACGGTCTACGCCATTGACAATGGCTGCGTGTCCTCATCCGTTTCCGCTGAATTGGAGGTTGTGCCTCTACCGAATAACATCGCCAGTGACTTCTCTGCGCTCTCTGTCACGCATTGCCCTGAATCGGACGCCATTTTATCCCTTCCCAATTTGGATGCGGCCTATCAAGTCGAATGGAATTTTATCGACGAACAAGGCAATGCCTCTTTCATAAGCGCTGAAGGAGGCATCCAAGTCTCAATGGATGGGTTGTATGAAGTTCAATTGATTACGGGACCGCCTTGCTATTTGTCTGCATCAGGTGCCTTTGAAGTGGAAACCGTCGTCTGCGAAATGGTTATTCCCAATGTCATTACGCCGAACTCAGACGGAGACAATGAGGGCTTCCACATCCCCGACTTGTCCTTTTTCCCCGGAAGCAGCTGTACGATTTACAACCGCTGGGGACAAGCCGTTTTTGCTTCCAATGATTTTGGAAACACATCCGGATGGAGGCCATCAGAGGAAGAAGCCACAGAAGGAACCTATTATTATGTGATTCAAATTCTCCGAGATAGCGGAACGCTCTTGATAGAGGATCAATATGGCGTTCATGAATTTTCAAATGCGGGTCCCATTCAATTGACGGGAAGCCTCACATTGCTCCGTTAGCGTCACGTTTTTTGCCTTCAACTCTCAATCGAATAAATTCATGCTATTCAATTTCAAGCATTTTAAAGGGGATTTATTCGGTGGTTTAACGGCTGGAGTTGTCGCACTTCCTTTGGCGCTAGCATTCGGAGAACAATCCGGTCTTGGAGCTTCTGCGGGGCTATTTGGCGCAGCATTCATTGCCTTTTTCGCCGCCTTGTTTGGAGGCACGTCCACTCAAATTTCAGGTCCTACTGCGCCCATGACAGTCCTGAGCGCTTCGATTGTGAGCGCTATTTTGATTCACCGAGAAGGCGATTTATCTCAAGCTCTGCCCCTGATCTTACTGGTTTTCTTCCTTGCTGGTGTTTTTCAAATAGCACTGGGAATGATGAAACTCGGATCCTACATCCGATTCATTCCGCAAACGGTCGTGTCAGGATTCATGACCGGCATCGGGGTCATCATATTGATTACTCAAGTGTTGCCTGCTATTGGTTACATCCCTTCTGAAGATGAAGCACACATACAAACACACCGGATTGCTGCTAAGCGTATTCTAGTTCAAAATGCGTTTTTGTCAGCCAGTGAAGCTTGGGTTGAAGAATCTCAAGATTCAATCGGCGGGTTTGAGGTGAAGCATCATTTGAATATCTCAGTGGCTGACATCACCAATGAAGCCAAAGGAATCATTCGCCAAGAAAGCCAAGGCGTTCTCGGGGCCTTACGCTACATCCCACTGGGACTTCAGAACATCAACTGGCTGGAGCTGCTTCTCTGCCTGAGTACCATTGTCATCATTTATGGCTTTAAACGCATCACCACCGCAATTCCAAGCGCTTTGGCGGCTTTGGTGGCCATCACCAGTGTCGCCGTTTTCATGGACCTTCCTTGCCGGAGCATATCCAAGATTGAAGCGGGCATGCCCGCCTTGCAATGGAGCATGTTTTCCTGGCCACAATTTTCCAACCTGGGTCCTTACGTCCTGACGGCCCTGATCTTGGCCCTTCTCGGGGCTATTGATTCGTTGTTGACCAGCGTCGTCGCCGACAACATGACACGAACCCAACACGAACCCAACAAAGAATTGATTGGCCAAGGCATTGGAAACAGCATCGCCGCCATGTTTGGAGGCCTTCCTGGTGCTGGTGCCACGATTCGAACCGTTGTCAACATTCAGGCAGGCGGAAAAACACGATTGAGCGGAATGGTGGCAGGGATTCTCCTGTTTACAACGATTGTGATTCTAGGACCGATTGCCTCACAAATTCCAGCCGCTGTCTTGGCCGGAATCCTAATCACCGTAGGCATTGGTGTAATGGATTACAAAGGCTTAAGAGGGTTGGTTAAAATGGGATGGGGAGAGCGAGTCGTGCTGCTCGCGGTCTTGATCTTGACCGTCTTTTGGCAATTGGTCTATGCCGTAGCAGTCGGCTTGGTGATCGCCTCATTCCAATTCATGAAATACATGGGGGATTGGTCCATCAGCCAATTCCGGTTGCACATCGAGCCTGAAGAAGGCGTTCAAGATGTATTGGTCAAATCATTGCACGGCCCCCTATTTTTTGGAAACGCCTCTGCCTTGGCTGGTCTTCGGAGTCAAATTCCATCGGAAATCGACCAGGTCATCATCGACATGACCGATGTTCATTTTATAGACCAAAGTGGGGTTTCTGCATTAGAAGAAACCGTTTCAGCGATGAAAAAATCTGGAAAACACGTCGAAATCAAAGGACTCAGTGATCAACCAGAAAAGAGAATCCGTGCTGCATCTAACTTGCTGAATGACTGAGACAAATACAGAGGAGAAGGATGACCTTCCTGAATTCTTTCATTCAGAATGCAACTCAATTTAGGATATTGGTGTTTTTATGACACTATCGCGTCCAGCGCTATCTTCGTTCCTGAATAACACACGTCTTTTCTCTGTATGAAGCAATTTCGGAATCAGCTCTTTGCTTTCACCATCCTGCTGGTGTCGTTTGTGAATTTGTCGCAGGCTCAAGCAGACACGGAGTTTTGGTTCGTAGCACCGGAAGTTTGGGTGAATCATGGAGACAATCCAATCGTTCTTCGTTTCGCCACTTTTGACGACGCGGCCACCATCACCATTGAGCAACCTGCCAATGTCGCTTTCCCTGCCCAAACCATCAACGTAGCGGCCAATGGGACTGCAACGGTCAATTTGTCTGCCTGGATAGGGATGATCGAAAACAAGCCCGTCAATACGACCTTGTCGTATGGATTGCACATCGTATCCGATGCGCCCATCACGGCCTACTACGAAGTCAACCACATCGACAATCCGGATATTTTTACGCTCAAAGGTTCTTCGGCATTGGGGACTGAATTCTATACGCCTTTCCAAAACTATTTGAGCAATAACTTCCCTGAATCCAAATCTGGAATCGATGTTGTCGCCACAGAAGACAACACGGAAATCACGGTGGTTCCCAGTGTGGCGCTTTTCGGGCATCCTGCAGGCGTAGCGTTCACAATGACACTTGATGCGGGACAAACGTATTCCATGCGAGCAGCTAGCACGGCAGCGAGTGCACATCCGAGTGGAACCCACATCACCAGCTCTGCTCCCATCGCCGTCACCATGAGCGACGACTCCATCATTGGAGCTCCCTTTGGTGGCACCTGTTTGGACCTCATCGGTGACCAGCTAATTCCGGTCAGTGTTGCTGGAGATGAATACATTGCTGTGAAAGGTGTTCAACTGACAGGGGCCGATCGCGTTTTCATTTTGGCGACGGAGGACAACACCGAAGTTTTCATCAATGGCACTTCCACATGGACACTGAATGCCGGCGAAACATATACCCATGTTCTTGGCGCTCCGATCGCCTATTACGAAACCTCGGCCCCTGTCACCATTTTGCACATGACGGGAGTGGGCTGTGAAGTGGGCGCTGCCATCCTTCCTCCTTTGCGTTGCACCGGCTCACGTGACGTGGCCTTTGTCCGTTCGACCAATGCGTCTTTTACAATCAATCTATTGGTTCAAGCCGGAAGCGAGGGCGACTTCACATTCAATGGAAATCCTGCTTTCATCACAGCCGCGGCATTCACCGATGTACCCGGCGCCGCAGGCTTGTGGAAATATGCACAAATCACAACCACCGCATTCGTCCCGACGTTAGCGCCTTCAAGGGTGCAAAATTCAACGGGCTTTTTCCACATGGGAGTGATCAATGGCACGCCCACGGGGTATTGCCGGTATGGTTATTTCAGTGATTTCGCTCAGTATCAATTTGAGACATTCACGGATGATGACAGTTTGTGCACAGGCGAAACAGCCAACTTATTCGTCGACCCTATTGAGAACGCTACCTATGCATGGACTGGACCGTCAGGCTTCGAATGGGATGCGAACAGCGTGAACATCGGCCCGGTGGACGAATCGTATGACGGTCTCTACATTGTGACGGGCAACGTTGGAGCGTGTGAGATCACTCCAGACACATTGATTTTGACGGTACAGCCGGCCTTCGCCGACACCGAATTGATCTGGGAAACTCCTTCATGCGAAGGCGAGGACTTGATTCTATCGTGTCCTACACCAGGAGAAATTTGGCAATGGACCGGACCCGATGGAGTGCTAACAGAAACCGATAGTGTTCTTGTCATTCCCAATGCGCAGCCATCTGACAATGGCTTGTTTAGCGTACAGGCAGAAGTTGAAGGCTGCTTTTCGACTCCTGCTGAAGCGAATGTTGTCGTTACCGCCACAGAAACTGTGGAACTGACCGAATCCGTTGTGGAGATTTGTCTCGGAACGGATTGGTCCATTGTGCCTGAAGGGAGCCTGGATGGAGTTTCTTGGGAATGGACTTTTCCCGATGGCACTACCTTGACAAATTCCACCCTTGAGTTGACGAATCCCATCGTTGCAGATGAAGGTTGGTATACCTTGAACGCAAACAACAGTGGTTGTGATTGGTTGCCCGATTCCGTTCAACTTCAGACCGTCAGTGCTGAGACCCTCAACTTTGACTTCCCCGATCCCGTTTGCAGCACAGACATTCCTCTCGCATTGAATGTAAACGCTTCCAACCCTGGCACCTGGACCGCTTCCTGTGGAGCTTGCATCAACGAAAACACGGGCGTATTTGACCCCGGCTTATCGAATGGAGAATCCGTGGAAATCACCTTTGAATCGCTCGGTGTTTGTCAGGAAACGGTCACCTCGAACTTGGTCACCGTCACCACTCCGAGCGCTGCGTTCGATTCACCGCTTTCGGCATGTTTAGGCCAAGGTGATGTTGAGTTGTCTTCGGAAAACACGGGCGGCTCATGGAACAGTCCCTGCGATGGGTGCTTGGGTTCCGATGGCACATTCAATACGTCATTGGCTGGAGTCGGAACTTGGGACATCACCTATTCCTTGGACGGTGAGTGCCCCTCTAGTTTCACCGGAACCTTTAGCGTCACGGAAAACACGAGCAGTTCTTTCAACTCACCGGCCGCGATTTGCTTGAATGAATTGTCCGTTGAGTTGATCGGCACTGTCGCTGGAGGCAGTTGGAGCGCTGATTGCTCGGGATGTCTGAATTCGAGCGGAACGTTCAATCCAGAAATGGCCGGTACCGGTATTCAGACCATCACATATTCCATCCTAGGCGCATGCGGAAGCTCTACGGACCAAGAAATCCTAGTGCATCCACTTCCCGTCACGGACTTCACGTCAACTCCAGCTACCGGCTGCGCGCCCATGTTGGTCGAATTGTCTGGAAACCCACAACCTGGCGCCGCGTACAGTGCTTTTGGCCTCATCGATGGCACGGGCTTCACCCTCTGGAGTGAGCAAAACAATGCGGCCGTTTTAACGGCGACACTGCCCGGATGCTATGACTTGATTTATGCTGTCACAGATCAAAACGGATGTGCCAATTCCACCTTGCATGCAGGAGCACTTTGCGCCACACCGCCACCTGAAGCCAACTTCAGTTTCACCCCCGCCTTGCCTGAATCGGTTGGCACGGAGGTTCAATTTTCAGTTTCAGATGAAGCTGCAACACTGAGCTACAACTGGACGATCGACAATGAAACTGTGAGCAATGAACACCAGTGGAGTATCAACACCAGCGACATCGACCAAAATCCGTTTCAAGTTTGCCTTGAAGTTCAAGACACCTTAGGGTGCCAAGATTTGCAATGCCACGCCATCACCATGACTTCGAGCTTGTCGGTTTTTGCCCCGACAGCGTTCACTCCCGATCAAGATGGACACAACGATGCATGGCGCCTTGTATCGAGCGCTGATGTCACCTCCATCGACCTTCAGATTTACGATCGTTGGAACAACCTCGTCTTTGAAACGCAATCCATCGAACATTGGTGGCAAGGAGATGTACTCGATGGCGATTACTTCGCTCCCGATGGCGTTTACACTTGGGTCGCTGTCTTGCGCGGAGAACAATACCAAGTGCGAAGTATCCAAGGGCATGTTGTGCTCATTCGATAACACCGACAGGAGAACAAAATCGACGATTCGAAGCTCCTACCATCATGGAAGTGTTGTCCGATCTTACCCCTGAAAAAATTGACCGCATCATTGAAATGGCGTGGGAAGATCGCACGCCCTTTGATGCCTTTTTCGTTCAATTCGGTTTGAAGGAAAATGCCGTTCGCGGGATCATGCGAAAGGAACTCAAACGCTCGTCCTTCATTCGCTAGCGAATTCGGGTTAAAAGTAGAGCGACCAAGCATTTGGCTCAACGCGATTGGCCTTCGAAAGGGCGTTTTAAAAGTGCCAATCAGCGGCAACGCCCCTAAATCTCTCGCTGTATCTTGCCGCCATGAATCGTATGGCACAGATTTTTATAGGAAGTTTTCTGTTTCTGACAATCGGATTGGGGTTCCTTCAGTCATTTATGACGGAGGTGCCACCGACCTCGTCGGATGCAAACAAAACGTTCAAGAAGCTCCAACCCAACTTAGCAGACGCTTGGAAGTGGAGTTATCCAGAAGAAAACTGGGACACGCAAGAGGCCGCTCATGCCCTGAACAATGTCCGAAGGTGGAGTGATGAATTCCGGGCCGAACCAGAACGCATGACCGGCGGTGAATGGAGACTCGAAGGACCGACCAACATCGGGGGACGCTTCAATTTCATTCGACAGCATCCAACGGAAATCAATCGTTTTTATGCAGGAGCCAGTGCCGGCGGCTTGTGGATGGATTCTGGCGACGGAAATTGGGTTACCATTACCGATGACATTCCTCATTTTGCCATGGGGGACATGGCCTTCCACCCTCAGAATCCAGACCGGATATTTTTAGCCACCGGCGACCCGCAAATAAGCAGTTTCCCCCGCATAGGAGGTGGAGTCTATCGCTCTTTGGATGGAGGAGATTCTTGGGAAAACATCGGATTGGACACCCTTGGAGTCATCAGCCGATTGCTCATATTGCCCGACAATCCCAATACCATTTTCGCTGCCTGTATGGGCAACCCGGCCATTCCAGGCCCGACTCGTGGGCTTTTCCGGAGCAATGAGAGCGGTCAAAACTGGGAGCAGGTCTTGTTGCCCCAAGATTCAGCGGGCGTTACGGACATCGTCTACGCTGCTGAAAGCCAAACTTTGCTCGCTAGCGCTTGGCAACGCACCCGCACTTCAACGAGCAGCATCGTTTCGGGCCCTCATTGCAGATTGTGGAAATCCGTCGATGGCGGCAGCGAGTGGGTTGCGCTGGAGAATCCATGGGGAGAAGGGGTGCGCGGGCGCATCGGTTTGGCTGAATTGGGCGGCGTATTCTGGGCATTGGTTGTCGGTGCGAACAGCCAGTTGGACAACATCTACCGTTCCGATGATGGAGGCACAACCTGGACGGCCATCATTCCTGAAGGTGAAGCACCTGAAAATGCTCTAGGAGGTTTTGGGTGGTATTTTTCCAAAGTCCGGATCAATCCATGGAATGCTGATGACATCACCATCCTCGGAGTCGAATGCTGGAATTCTCTCAATGGCGGAGCGACATGGCAGCGATTGGGCCCTGAATGGTGGACGTATGAAGTTCACGCCGACAAGCATGATTTGCAGTGGGTTGGTCCACAGAGTCTCATCTTGGCAACCGACGGAGGGTTGTACCGTTCTGATGACCATGGGATGACATGGAACGATTTGGAGGATATTCCTGTTACCCAGTTCTATCGAGCTACCTGGAATCCACACAATCTGGGACAATACACTGCTGGCGCGCAAGACAACGGCACCACGACGGGATCACATGAGGAACTCGCTGCGTGGACGCGTGATTTGGGCGGTGATGGATTCACTGCCATTTACCATCCAACCAATGCCAACTTGCGTTATGCCGGAACGCAATGGGGCAACTGGCGTTTCAGCATGACCGGACCGGAAGAGGAACCCCAGTGGAACAGCTTCATGGACGGCATCGATGAAGAAGATCGAGTGTGGTGGGATGCGCCTTTGGCCTACCATCCAGCCAATCCAGACGAGATGTGGACTGGAACTCAACGCGTATACCGCATGTCCAATGCCCCGTTTTCTTTCTGGCAAGCGGTCAGTCCTGATTTAACGCACAACGAAGAGCCCGGGCTTCAATACCGCTGCATCACTGTTGTGGCTGGATCTCCGTTCAACGAAGATCTCGTCGCGGCTGGCACATCGGATGGCCGCGTTTGGGTTTCAACGGACCACGGTGACAATTGGGATTCCATGGAAACAGGACTTCCCGGACAATTCGTGACGGATTTGGTCTTCGATCCTTACCATCCTGACTCCATGTTCTGTACGGTGAGTGGTTTCAGAAATGCGCTTTATACTCCTTTTGTCTACCGTGCAGCAGTTGGTGGAGATTGGACATCAGTCCAAGGCGACTTGCCTCCCCACCCCATCAACCATTTGGAGGCATTGAATGATAGCATCTGGGTGGTCGCCACAGACGCCGGAATTCATTGGACGGAGACACGTGGCCAACATTGGGAGCCCGTAGGGTCGCATCCGTTGATTCCCGTGTACGATTTGGCTGTCGATACCATCGCAGACCGTCTGGTTGCAGGAACCTTTGCACGAAGTTTGTGGACCTTTCCCTTGGATTCGCTCCTTCCGGCAGTTGTCATCGATACCGTGCAAAATGAGATTCCTACATGGGCGCAATTCGATCACCAAGCCTTTCCCAACCCATTTCAACATACGTTGGACTTGCGGTCAGACGCCAGCGTTCAGCGACTTACTGTCTACAATACTTCCGGTCAAGTGGTGCTGGATCAAAAACCAAAGCAACGCATGACCCTGTCTACATCCGCTTGGCCCAATGGCACTTACATCCTTCAATGGACGCATGCCAATGGCCAAAGCCACAAAGAAGTATTGCTAAAGCAGTGAGTGGACTACTGGATCAACAAGCGTCGGGATCTTCCCAATTCAGGAATTCGAAAAACATAGGCTCCTGAAGGGAGATATTCCGTCGGCAGCACTGCTGATGGTCCCGCTGCCAATCCGGATGCCATGATTCGACCGCGCGGGCCCCAAATCTCCCAAGACCAAGCAGAGGCCGTTCCAAGCGGTTTGCGAACCTGAATGGATTGCCCCTGTGACGCCGGATTGGGATAGAGCTGAAAAGCATCCATTCCGTCAATCGAGGTGGCTTCAATTCCGGTGTAATCGTAAGCACCACACAAAGGATCGTACCCCTGACAAAGCCAAGATGAAACGGCCCCTGAGATGGTCGACAACGTGGCGAGATACGCATCGGTATCATAAGCATGCGCCACATGACCCGCGCCTTCCAACGTCGTGAGACAATGATTCAACCCCAATGACTCTGCCAATTCGTGGATCACGCCGCTCCCCTCAACATCTGTTATGGGAAAACCATTTAGTGAAATCATACCGGCTCCATATGGGACCGTTTCATCTGCCGTACCATGCACTGAGACGAGCGGCTCGTCCCCTTCAGAAAGGTAGGATGACGTCTTGAGGGCTCCAGCGACATTGATTACTCCCATGATATCTGAATTGTAGCCTGGATTGCCCGACTCTCCCTCCAAACCTCCAGCCATGCCTGCAGCAGATTGATCCACTTGCTCTGGAATTTCTGACACTTCATCCACATAGGCCATGTGCAAGGCAATGAACGCTCCTGCAGAAACTCCGCCCATGAGGATCCGATCCGGGTCGATGCCGTATGGATTGCCATCTTCAGCGACCGTCTTTCTGAAATATCGAACAGAAGCCTTACCGTCATGATACCCTCTCCAAACGGAACGCACCATGGCATTGGACAGATCTAAAAAATTATCAATGCCCAAGCGATAGGTGATCGAGGCGACGACATACCCCATGCGCGTCAAATCCTGACACAATGAAATCACATCCGGATTGTCATTTTCGCCTCCAATGAAAAACCCCCCGTGCGCCATAATAATCAGAGGTCTCGACGTTTCAGTATCTCCAACGGGCTGATAGATGTCTGCAACGAGCGCTTGACTCAAGCCCGTGGCATTGATCGCGTTGCCGTAGGGGACATCGTATGTCACTTGCACATCCGAAAAAACGGTATTGTACCGGTAACGTTCTCCGTCACAATCGAATTGAGCTTGAATACTGAGTGATGATAAGAATACTAAGTGAAAACAGATAATGCTGCGCATGGCAAGTTTTTAGGTGAGTTAATTCAAGGTAATTTAGGCCGAATGTTACAACTATTCACTTCGAAGTCTCCAGGACCTGTTTTGGGAACCTTCACCCTTCTACTCCTCTTGGCGGGTTGCAGCTCCTCCATCAATGAAATGGACAGTCCGCAAGCAATCTCCTGCATGCGCCAGTTTCATTTGCACTTTGACCCTTCTATGAATGCAGACTCGTTGCGCGCGATTGACGGCTGGGAGCGTTATGATGCAGGCCGATTGGTTGTTCAGCATTTTTCGAAGCCAGAATTTGAGCAAGCGCCTGAGGTCACACTCCACATGACCCTGCGATCAGCAGGTGATCCATGGGACAAATCAGGAACCGTCTTCATGATTCCGGCGGCGTCCAGCATCGATTTACGGGAGTTTGAAACAGGACGTCATGCGCTGGACACGGCCCAGCACTCCTACCCCGCTGTCCTCCCATTTAAAACCGCTGCAGGTGATGCTTATGTGCCCCCCATCGAACTGCTCCGATTCATCACTCCTTTTGGAGTGGGTCATTTCAGCGACAATGAACGTCTCGACGAATACCGCCCTGTTTATGTTCCCGCTTGGGCCGACTCTTCGTCATGGAGTGCTGACATTTCGCACTTGTGGGATTCGATGGACGACAGCATCGCTTTGGGTGTTTACATAGACACATGGACTCCTGAAGGATACACCTTGGATCTCACGATGGATTTTGAACCGCATGCTGTGTTGCAGGATGAGGCGCCTCGAATGGCCTCATTGCCCTTGTTCAACACCACCAAATTAAGCTCGAAACAACAGCATTACGATGGCTTCGCTCATGGCAGTCTCCAAGTGGACTTTTCCATGCCTGCGGATGCCGCGGGTGTCACGCTTCATTATCATGCTACTGGGCATGGCGGACATGCCACCGGAGATGAGTTTGTTCGATGCGAACATCAGATCAAGTTGGACGGCACCCTGATAGAATCGTTCACTCCGTGGAGAGACGATTGCGCGAGCTTCAGACGCTTCAACCCGTCTTCTGGGGTCTGGACAGAACGCACATTTTGGCGAGGAGATAGCATCGATGAACGCATTGCTTCCAGTGATTATTCACGATCCGGTTGGTGCCCTGGAAGCCATGTGGAGCCATTGAGCTTTTCATTGCAAGGAATTTCAGCAGGGAATCACACGATCGAAATCTCCGTACCGACAGCACAGTCATTCACAGACACCGAAATGAATTTCTGGAATGTCGCCGGATATCTAACGCACATATCAATCCCTGTCCAAGAACGTTGACATTTCTAGATTGTTTCCGACCTTCGCAGCCGCTATGGGCTGCACATGAAATGTTGATTCATTCCTCAATGTGTTCGTGCCACCAAGCTTTAGACTCAACACAGTCTGAACACTTTAACGATTTCGCAGATGTCAAGCATTATTTACACCCATACGGACGAAGCACCAGCTTTGGCCACCTATTCATTCTTGCCCATTGTTCAAGCGTTTGCAGCTCAAGCAAATGTGAAGATTGAAACGCGCGATATCTCTTTGTCGGCAAGGATTTTAGCCGTTTTCGCCAATTTACTTCCAGCGGACCAACAGGTCTCTGACGACTTGAGTGAGTTGGGAGCGTTGGCCAAAACCCCTGAGGCCAACATCATCAAACTGCCCAATATCAGTGCGTCCATTCCTCAATTGAAAGCAGCGATCCGAGAGTTGCAAGCTCTCGGATTTGCCTTGCCAGACTACCCGGACGCCCCAAAAAACGACCTTGAAAAAGACGCCAAATCACGTTACGACAGTGTAAAAGGCTCCGCCGTCAACCCGGTTCTTCGAGAAGGCAACAGCGACAGGAGAGCTCCCGCCGCAGTGAAGGCCTACGCGCGCAAACATCCGCACCGGATGGGCACGTGGTCCAAAGATTCCAAATCTCACGTCGCTCACATGACGCATGGAGACTTTTATGGATCTGAAAAGTCATTGACTTTGAAGGGCGCAACTCAAGCCTCCATTCATTTTGTCAATACCGGCGGGGAAACCACTGTCTTAAAGGAGCGTGTTGACCTACTTGCAGGTGAAATTATCGACGCCGCCATCCTGAGTTTAGCTAGCCTGAAAGCGTTTGCTAAGCAAGAAATGGAAGACGCGAAAGCGCAAGATGTTCTTTTCTCTGTGCACCTCAAAGCCACGATGATGAAGGTCAGCGACCCCATTATTTTCGGGGCCTTTGTCGAATCGTTTTTTGAAAGTGTTTTCGCCGAACACGGTGACACATTTGAATCGTTGGGTGTCGATGTCCGCAACGGATTGGGCGACGTTTATGCGAAAATCGCCTCACTTCCTGAAGATGAACGCATGGCCATTGAAGAGGCGCTTGCTGCTTCTTTTGCCAGCCGTCCAGATTTGGCCATGGTCAATTCAGATAAGGGCATTACCAACTTGCACGTTCCTTCTGACGTCATCATCGATGCGTCCATGCCGGCTATGATTCGGAATTCGGGTCAAATGTGGGACCACGAGGGGCACTCGAAGGACACAAAAGCAGTGATACCAGACCGATCTTATGCTGGAGTCTACCAAGCTACCATTGACTTCTGCAAAGAAAACGGAGCCTTGGATCCGCGGACAATGGGCAGCGTTTCCAACATCGGTTTGATGGCGCAAAAAGCGGAAGAATATGGTTCTCATGATAAAACCTTCCAGCTCAAAGAAGCAGGCACCGTTCAAGTTGTTGACGCTACAGGCCACGTTCTTTTGGAACAAACAGGCGAAACAGGTGATATCTTCCGGATGTGTCAGGTCAAGGACGCCCCGATCCAAAACTGGGTCAAGCTTGGCGTAGAGCGCGCGCGCGTGACCGGTCATCCCGCTGTTTTCTGGCTGGATCCAAGTCGAGCACATGATGCACAAATCATCGAAAAGCTCAAGACCTATTTGCCCGAGCACAATACCCAAGGCCTGACAATTGAAATCTTATCTCCCATCGAGGCGACACGCTACTCATTGGAACGCATTGTAAAAGGTCAAGACACCATTTCGGTTACGGGCAATGTGCTGAGGGATTATCTGACCGACTTGTTTCCCATCTTAGAAGTAGGGACTTCGGCCAAAATGCTTTCCATTGTTCCGCTTATGAATGGTGGCGGTTTGTTCGAGACTGGTGCCGGAGGATCTGCCCCAAAGCACGTACAACAGTTGAACGAAGAAAACTACTTGCGCTGGGACAGCTTAGGTGAATTCCTCGCATTGGCTGTTTCACTTGATCATTTAGCGAACCACGCGAACAATCCACAGGCACGCATTCTTGGTGCTTGTTTGGATGAAGCGACCACCCGGTTTCTAGATGAGGACAAGAGTCCAACACGCAAGATCGGCGGTATCGACAACCGAGGTTCTCATTTCTACTTGGCCCTGTATTGGGCTGAGGCCATGGCAAGCCAAAAGGAAGACGCGTTGTTCAGCGAGGCCTTTACAAAACTCCATGCTTCATTGAGTGACTCAGCCACGACAATCGTGAATGAATTGAATGCGGTACAAGGACAACGGGCAGATACAGGAGGGTATTATCGCTTGAATCAAGAAAAAGCGGAACACATCATGCGCCCCTCTCCGACATTCAACAAGATCATCGGAGACTTCCACTTGTCTTGAGGAGGCAGATGATCAAAACAGATTTAAACAAAAAAGCCAGCTACTGATGTAGCTGGCTTTTCTATGCAATCAATGTTCTCAACGAATCAATTGAAGTTAAATCCAACAGACAATGTGACCCGATGTCCCGTTCCGCGTTCAATCACATTGGGTGGATCTTCACCCTTAAAATCTTCATGAAAATTGAAGATATCAAATGCCAAGTCACTCGTTCGTGTTGTTACCTTATCCGGTACAATCGAGAGATTGACGGGGAAGTTCAAGTCCCCTGAACGTACGTTGTATCCAATCGCAAAAACAAAGCTCAAACCCGAGAGTGAGAGATTGGGACCTGTTCCGAATTCGAAACCGCTCTTTCCACGAACACCGACCATTGTGGTCAATGAAGGTAAAAACATGCCCTTCTCCATTCCCGCTACCAAGCAACCCATTCTACCAATCCTACGACGTCGCCTCCGTTGTCAGCGAAACGCTTCTCCCATTGCCACCCGTACTGCGTGGTAATCGTCGAGCCATCAGCATTCGTTGAAAACTCAGTAGAGTCCATCGAAAATTTTCGCTGCAAAATTTGAGACGTACTTCCGTCAGAAATGTACGAAACACCAAATCGTGGGCCTTCTAGTTGAACCACCTGAGCATGAATTCCTTGTAAACCCAAGACTGCTAACAAGACAAATACTATCTTCTTCTTTTTTACAGAGTTAATGATTTATAATTCAAAACTACGCAAGTTTTATTCTGAGGGAGCGGCATTCGCTGCGGCGGCCGGAGCTGAATCTGCTGTGGCGTCTGCGGCCGAGTCTGCGGCCGAGTCTGCTTCGACTGGGCTTGGCGCTGGCGCTGGCGCTGGCGTAATATCTCGCCAAATTTCCACCTTAACCGCCGCTAATCCACGAGGTCCCTGCTCGGTTTCAAACCGAACCTTATTGTTCTCTCGAACCTCTTCCTTCGTATTGTTCACGTGAACAAACACACTTTCTTGAGTCTCTAAATCACGAATGAATCCGAATCCTTTTGACTCGTTGAAGAAAGTCACAATTCCAGTACGGATTGGATCATACTCCTCCTCCTCTCTTTTTGGAATTCCAATTTCTATATCCTCAAGCTTTACCTCAACTCGGGTGCTCGGGTCTGGCGGGGTAGACGTGACTTGCCCGAATTCATCAACATAAGCAATCATATCGTCTGAATCCAAGGTCATCTTGTTTTCTTGACGCTCTAACTTCTTGACTTCCTTTTCTTTACGCTTCTTTTCCCGCTTGAGTTCGCGCTCGCGCTTACTGAATGATTGTTGAGACCTGGCCAAATGAAATGGTTTTTATGAGACGGCAAGGTACATCAAGAACCGCCCCAAGCCGAGCTTCAACGGATACTTACAATCATAACCTTGTCAAGGGAAAAGCCATACCGCTATCGCATTGGCCATACCAGATGCATCGTGGCCAACTCCCTGCACTTCCATTAAATTCCAATTCAACTCAAGGGCCTGACTCTCCGCTGTGTTTTGACTGAGTTCCCAGAAATACTGACCGCGATCAAATCGATTAAATCCTTGCAAATCCACGTCGGGATTGTGGATGGGACCAATCGGGTTGGTGTCCGCTGTTCCCAGGGAGATGATCAGTTGAGACGGCAGGGCTTCGTCAAGCGTTCTGCCATTCACCGGGGCGTCGAGCAGCCCGTACGGATAGGCTATCGGCAAATCGGGAACCGTATACCAACCGGAGTTGGCAGCGACCGCACGATCGACGAGTTCAGACCCGTGAAACAACATGAATCGATGAACGAATTGCCCCCCGGCACTGTGTCCCCATAAATCCATCTTGGGGTCCGCATTGCCCGTGCTGTCTTGAAAAGTGGCTAACATAGGCTCAACCAAGGCGAAGGTCCATTGAGTCACCGGACGTTCAACACCATCCGCATTGAAGACTCCGCCTTGCATGTACTCTTCGCTCCCGGGGAATCCACTGCTCGTGAATTCTGGAGCGACAATCAATAGGCCCATGGCATCTGCGATTGAAATCCAATGATCTCGATACTCCGAGGCATTGCGATTGTTTCCATGGAACACCATGACCACCGGAGCATCCGAAGTCAAGCCCGCTGGAACGTGGTAGTGCAGATTGATTGGAGTGTCCGCAAAGGGGGCGTAACCATCGAAGACAAACTGCCCTGTACCGGTCAAGAAGACCGCATCTTCTTCAGGGCAAGACTGGCCAAATGCGGTCAACATAAGGAGCACGTCGGAGACATCGACCAGTCCATTGTCGTTCAGATCGGCAGGACATGGATTGGTGGACGACCACTCACAGGTTCCGTCATCAAACAGCGCTTGCGCATCAAAATTTATAGCCTGGTCGTAGGTGCAACCTGCCGCACTAAAAAACTGCACATAACTGCAGCTGCCATCTTCCTCATTGGCCAACGGATTGTAATTGTCCGCGTGGGACTCGGTACAACCCGGAAGCAGCTCAATGCATGGATTCGCAAATTCACCCGCAGGAAAAGGAATCATTGCCGCTGCATTGGTCTCCGAGGCGCCGATTGCCCCCATCGAAACGGTCCAATCAGCACCATTGAAGACGGCACTCGGCATGGATTCACAAGAACGCCATGCCCAGCCCAATGTGTATTCCCAATCAAAGCCCGATCCATCCTGATTGGGATCGCCAAACGCATCAATCGCCCAATCGTTTTGGAAGAGTTCAATGGCGTCGTCTCCGTTGAAATTACAGGCCAATCCATCGTCAATGAAATCGGCTTCAAACCCAAAGAAAGAAGCAAATATTTCGGATTCTTTGGAGACATACAGGAATTCCCCTGCCTGGACAGCCATCGGTGGAAATGTCCATTCCACGCCGGCACTGCCTGACCCGTTGTTCGCGGTACCAAGCCCAAATTCGGACAAATCATCAATGTCTTCGAGAACAAAGCACTCCAAGGCTTTTGGTGCACCGGCCAAGCCACCATGCACTACACCGGTGATCTGCATGGCCGCGGGTGCTTGACTCCATGCATTGGAGCTCCACAAATTGAGCGCAAGAATCAACACGATCCAGCGCTGTTCATGAAGCCATCTGCCCAACATCATTGAATGAGTATGCGAATCAAACGACGCTCCGTAGCGTTTTCAAGTCGCAAGAAGTAACAGCCCGTTGCCAGCCCTGACAAATCAAGGGCAGATTGCAGAGCCTTGGACTCCCAATTGCGCATGCACTGCCCTTGTGTGTTCATGATCGCAGCACTCGCCAGTGGCTGAGATGACTCAATGAACAAGGCATCCGATGTCGGGTTGGGAAAACAGCGCGTAGACCAACCGATTTCGGCCACACCATCCGGATTGACCGTGACGTTGTAAGTGCCTATTGGGAACGGTTCATTGCTGAAACCATTCGAAATCGCACCATCCAAAGCATCCAAGCTACTCATCAACCAATTGGATTGCACGAACTGATACCCGTCTGGCCCTGTGCCATCAACGCGGTAAGCCCATCCGCCAGAATACTCCCATTCCGTGCCGATTCCATCCACATTGATGTCACCAAAAACATCCACTCCCACTCCTGCTTCGAACAACTCAACCGCATCGTTGCCATTGAAATTACAAGCCGCTCCACCGTCTACAAATGTTGGGGGGAACCCAAAGAAATCCGCAAAAGCGACCGTATCGTTAGCGACATAAATGAACGTGTTCGCATCCGCAGACTGATCCGGAAAAGTCCACTCAACTCCGTCCGTTCCTGCTCCATTTTGTGCGGTGCCGATGGCATACTGGGCCAAAGTCTCAATGTCGTCCGTTACGTAAAACTCTAGCATTTTAGGAGCTGCACCATGGTGCACAATCCCTGTCAAAATCAGTGAGTTGGAAGGAGTGAAAACTTGTCCCAAACAATTACAGTTTTCGTCCAATGCGTCAAATACCGTCATCGGGTTGAGATCATCGCATTCGTCACCAGGGTACACGCAGCTGAGGTCATCAACTGTCGCCTCCGCGTCGAAGTTGCAGGATGTCGTGTCCATGCAACCGGGAATGCCTTGAGCATCATCGCAAAGCGGATAGGGGCAGCTCGAATCTTCTGTGGTTGCTCCAGAAGAACAACCGACAGCGGCCGTTTCCCATTGTCCCGATTCGGACTGATACGCCCACGAGTCTGCATAGTCCCAAGAGGTGCCAGTTCCATCTTCATCGGCGTTACCATACGTTTCAACCACGCCACCATTGTGGTACAATTCAATGGCATCGTTGCCATTTTGATTGATCGTTGAAGGAGCCACGAGGACCGATTGAAACTCTCCGATGCAAGCACCGAAATAAGCACTCATCGCAGCCGTTGAACGCGCCAACAACACATGCTCTCCCGCGGCTAAGGCCTGAGCAGGGAATGTGTATTCTTCCCCATCCGTGCCTCCCCCGTTGTTTGCAGTGCCCAGTCCATAGACACTCAGATCGGCAATGTCCTCGACAGCATAGACATGAATGGCCTTTCCATCCGAACCTCCGGATGGAACATCAAAGTCCATGACACCCTGCAAGCGCAAGGAATCCAATTCAAGAGAAGCAAAACCCAATTGAGCGGAAAACAATAACGTTCCGAGAAGCGAAAATGACCTGAATAATTTCATGATAAGCCGTATGTAATTTATACCTGCAAGATGACGAAAAACTCGAAATCTCACACGCAAAATTGAAACAATTCAAACGACCCTGAGACCAGCTATTATTCACAATTGGTTCCAAACACAGAGAGGAAGTACAGCAAATCTGGCGTCGCCACCAAACCATCGTTATCCAAGTCACCCATGCAGCTTGAGGCCTCTACGACACAAGACCCGTCGTCCGTGTTGGCCAATGCGTCATAATTGCTTGCCGCCTCATATCGACATCCCCAAACCTTGAGCGTCGAACACGTGCCGTCATCGGCGTTGGCATACGGGTCAAATTCCATGTAAAAAGGATCGGTGCACCCCCCAATAAAACACAGGGGATACACACAAGCCGATTCGAAGGTCGTTGTGCCCTCGTCTGTACAATTCACACCTCCGTATGTCCACTCTCCGTTCGTTTTGAATGCCCACGAGTCCAAATATTCCCATGCTTGACCGGTGCCGGATGCATCCACATCACCAAACACTTCGATGGTGATTCCCGATTCAAACAATTCAATGGCATCGTCTCCATTCTGAGAAATGCTCGAATTCGCAAGAAGCACGTGCTCAAAACTGGCATAACACCCTTCGAAGTACGCTTCCATATCAACCGGTGATCGAGCCACCAGGATGTCATCTCCTGCACTCACCGAAATGGCTGGAAAAGTGTACTCCTCACCATTCGTACCTCCACCATTGTTGGCCACTCCAAGTCCAAAAACACTGATGTCCGCCACGTCCTCTAGCGCAACCACGTGGATCGCTTTTCCATTCGAACCCGCTGATGGAACCGTGAAGTCCATGACACCTTGGAGCATCAGCGCATTGGTCAAACTTCCCGTGTCATAGATGCAACTTCCGTCGTCCGCATTGGCCCCGTCATCAAAGTTGAGCGCATCCACATCCGTACATCCGCCAAACAGACAGCAATCTTCGCATGCGGTATTGGCCGCTTCATCATAGTTGTCAGCACCTGACGTCATGCAACCAACCATGACTGCCTCACAGGAACCGTCGTCCACCGTTGCATTCGGATTGTAGTTGAATGCCAATTCATCTGTGCACCCAGGAATGTCATCGGGCACATCGCACATGGGGTAAGGGCAATTGCTATCGAATGTCGTGGTGCTTCCGTCGGAACAATCGATTCCGCCATACGTCCAAGCTCCATCAACCTTGTATGCCCAAGAATCCAAGTAATCCCAGTCTTGCCCGGAACCATCCACATCCACGTCACCGAAAATCTCAACCACCACGCCCTCTGCATACAATTCAATGGCATCATCACCATTTTGGCTAATGGCACCCGACGCGTCAACAAAGACATGCTCAAACTCCCCAAAACAGGTAGTGAAATACGCTTCCATGGCCGACAAAGTTCGCACGACAAGAATGTCATCCCCTGCCGATACGCTGGACACAGGGAAGGTGTATTCTTGGCCATCTGTACCGCCTCCATTGTTTGCAACTCCAATCCCATAGAGGCTCAAGTCTGAGACATCATTGACCGCAATGAGGTGAACGGCCTTGCCGTCAGATCCCCCAGTGGGCACCGTGAAATCAATGACCCCTTGCAAAGCCAAGTCATTTTGACCCAACATGGCCGAAGAAAACAAAACTCCTAAAAAGCTAAAAAAAATAGATAGATTCGACATAGCTTAAGATTTTACTGATATAATCGATGTCAAGATAATAATTTATTTTTTCATATCAAACTTGAATGAATGATAACCAGGCTTTTAAAAAAATTCAACCAACAATCAGTCATTGTTGAATTGCCCCTTATTTTTACCCCATGCCGATATTATCTATACATCGCAACGGCACCCTCCTTGCCTCGCAGGCCTTTCTATTCTTGCTCTTGGCTTCTTTTTCGTTGAGCGCATGCCGTGTTCCTGAGGAGGGGATCTTTTCCAACCCCGAGAACTTTAGCCTCACACGCGGCTCGGGCTCTTTTGATTTTGACCAAATCCCAGATCCCACCAAACCCGCCATTGCCGTTCATTACTTCATTCCCCAGACGGGAGAAATTACGGAAATGCCTATTCTCATTGGCTTCCATGGAGCCGACCGCAATGCCGCTGGATATCGCAATGTGTGGGAGGCCATCGCCGAAGAAAAAGGCTGCATGGTCTTCTTCCCCGAATTCACTGATGAGGCCTATCCAGGAAGTGCCTTCTACCAGCAAGGAAACATTCTCGCCTTCGGCCAAGTCACGCCTCAAACGGAATGGAGCATTTCCACCATTGCCCCGATGTTCGAAGACATTCTTGACCGGACAGGTAGCCCTCAAATTCAATTTGATGTTTGGGGACATTCTGGGGGAGCTCAATTTGTCAACCGACTGATGATCTTCGGTGGAGAACTGAAAGTCAGAACGGCCATCGCATCCAACGCGGGTTGGTACACCGTTCCCTACATGGAACAGGATTTTCCCTATGGCCTCACCAGCAGTCCGATTCAACTGAGTGACTTGGCGACTCCTTTCTCCTATGATTTCAGGATACATTTAGGAACCGCGGACACGGCCTTCAATGATACGGGTTGGTCGGGAGCGTTTGTTCAAGGTGACAGCCGATACAGCCGTGGCTTGTTCTTTTTCAACCAAGCTGCACTTTCCGCTCAAAACGAGCTCCTTGGTTTCAACTGGTCCCAGGTCGATGTTCCTGGAGTTGGACACGATCACATCTCCATGGCGACGCATGCTTCAGACGTACTCTATCCCTAAATTGTCTTTAAATTCTAACCCCATGCTCTACTTTTCTTTCACTCGCAAGCAACCAGCGTTGGCCTTTCTCTTTAGCGGATTGATCGGAGCCTTATTTTTGATCGGCTGTGCAAAAACAGATGATGTTGAGACGATTGTCCCAGAAGACCCTACGGTAGGGTTCGATTTCTTGGTGCCAGATCGAGCATTCGGAGAATACCTGGTTTTCCTAGGGATCAACGGAGTCCAAGAACGAACCGACACGTTGGCAACGGGTGCGGTGCAGGTCAATTACTACTTAAACCCCAGCCTTGTTCTGGGTGTAAACAGTTTGCAACTGAGTAAAACAAGCGGGTCCGTTGCGGCCCTGGAGGCAGCCGGTGTCGCCACAGCCTCACAAAAAATCATGGATCTTTCCGGAGTGGAATTTTTCACTGGACTGGACACGTTGGTCATTACATCCAATGACCTCACTTCATTGGACCTGAGTGGCAACCCCACCTTATTGGAGTTGAGTATGAATTTCTGCAAGGTGGAAGCCTTGGATCTCACCGGTTGCCCGTTGCTTCAAAAACTGAGATTTCGAGGCTCATCCCAAGCCGATGCTCTTCTCGAAACCATTGACTTAAGTCAGAATACGGCCCTCAGACACCTGCACCTTCGATCGCACAATTTCACATCGATTGACTTGACCAATAACGTTCAACTTGTGGAGGAGATTGACTTATCGAGCAATCCTGGCCCAGATGGAGATGTCAATACAGGAGACATTGTGATTCCCACCAGCATTTACGAGAATGTTCAAGGAGCTGGGGGCATCCTGATGGGCGTCATTCCAGGGTGATAATGGCATTCGCTCTGGCCATTGCCTTCATAGTTTCCATTGCTGCCGGTTATTTCATGGTGCGAGGAAGGCATCCGCAACTCATCTTAGCCGGTGCCGGATTGGTCATGTTAGCCTGCTCCCTGTTACTCGGAGGAAGCGGGACAGCCGACCAGTCGACAGGGTTGGCTTTTTTTGACCTGTTTCGGTCCGTTACAGAGTCCCTCAAATCCAAACTATCCGGAATCGGCGCCATGATCATGGTCATCGCTGGATTCGTTTCATACATGGACTACATGGGGGCCACTGCCGCACTGGTACGCATCGGAACCAAGCCCATATCCGTGCTGAAACGCTGGCCATACCTCGCCGCTGTCGCTGTTATCCCACTTGGACAACTCCTCTCCTTGTGCGTGCCCAGTGCTGCGGGATTGGGTCTTTTGATGATTGCGACAGTTCACCCCATCCTCATTCGAATTGGCGTTTCGAAAATCACATCCGTCTCCATCATCGTTCTCTGCACTTGCTTCGACATGGGGCCCGCATCCGCCAATACGGCCCGAGCCGCTGAGCTTTTGCAAATGGACAATGTTCAATATTTCGTGGCTTCACAACTCCCGTTGGCCACCATGCTCACGTTTGCTCTGATGGTGTTTGTCTATTTTCAATCGAAATATTTGGACTCCCGGATGTCTTCTGATCAGCCCTTGGCACAACAGACAGCTACTGCCGATGACGCTGCATCTCCTTTGGCCTACGCTATCCTGCCTGTATTGCCGCTTATTTTATTGATGACATTCAATGCATTCTTTCAAACTGGAGAGCATCCGATCGTGTTGGACACCACCACGGCCATGCTCATTTCGCTCTTTGTCAGCATGGCATTCCATGGACTTGTCGCTCGCAATGTACGGGAGCTAGAATCCGGGATCATCGCTTGCTGGAACGGGATGGGACGTGCCTTTAGTACCATCATCACATTGATTGTGGCAGCCGATATTTTCGCGTCTGGCCTGATTGCATTGGGATTGATTGATGGGCTGCTTGTGTTGAGCAACGCCATGGGCTGGGGTGCGATTGGTATTTTGACCCTTTTCATTGCGCTGATTTTCTTTGCTTCCATCTTGATGGGAAGTGGCAATGCCTCCTTTTTTGCCTTTGGCCCGCTCATTCCTGACTTGGCAAGAACCTTGGGAATTCCGGGAATAAAGTTCCTACTCCCCATGCAGTTGGCCTCCAGCATGGGACGTGCCGCTTCGCCAATTGCAGGCGTTGTCATAGCGACTGCGGGGATTGCAGGAGTTAATCCCATGCACGTCGCACGCCGCAACCTTTTGCCCATGATGTTGCTTTCCTTCCTCATGGTCCTGATTCAACAATTCGCCACATGATTCTCCTTAAAAACGCCTCAATACACGCTCCCCAATTCTTGGGAAAGCAAGATGTCTTCATCGCTCAAGGAGTCATCCAAGCCATTCAACCAGAACTCGAGATTACCGGGGTGCCTGGCTTGGAGGTTCATGATCTCAATGGCGCGATGCTCACGCCTGGATTCATTGACCATCACATCCACATTACAGGAGCCGGTGGCAAATATGGTTTTGGATCCATGACCCCCGAAGTGCACATTCGGGATCTCGTGGCGTGCGGCACAACAACCGTTGTGGGGCTGTTGGGAACGGATGGTACCGCGCGCAGTTTGAACACGCTGTATGCCAAATGTGCCGCATTAGAAGACGAGGGAATTACCGCGCGCATGCTGACCAGTTTTTTCGGGCTGCCTGTCAAAACATTTACCGGAAACGTGCACGATGACCTGCTCTTTATCGACCGGGTAGTCGGATGTAAGATCGCCATCGCAGACACGCGCTCATCGTATCCAAGCGCCAAAGAGTTGCTTGCTTTGCTGCGTGAAATCCAGGTTGGCGGCATGATTTCTGGCAAAGGAGGCGTGCTGCACATCCACCTCGGAGCGCTCCCTGAAGGCATGGAGCTGCTGTTCGATTTGGTGGAGCAATATCACGTGGACATTCGAAGGCTCTCCCCGACCCATGTTGGACGGACCGAAGCGCTATTCACACAAGCACAGGCGTTCGCTAAGTTGGGCGGAATGGTGGACTTATCGACTGGAGGTACTCAATTCATTCCGCCATGGAAGGCCATCGAGTTGGCCAAAAACAACGGTGCTGACCTCGGTCAATTCACCTTGAGCAGTGATGGCAATGCCGGGATTGGCGTGCTCGACAAGACGGGGCAATTGACTGGATTCAAAAAAGCTCCCATCGACCTCAATTTATGGAACGTGCAGCAATTGATCCGTGAAACGGAAGTGACTCCGGAAGAGGCCATTGGACTGGTGACAAGCGGACCGGCCAAAACCATGGGGCTTCACACCAAAGGACGGCTGGCCGTCGGTATGGCTGCGGATTTCTGCATTTTCGATACCGAGTGGGAACACACCGGAACGATCGCGCGAGGAGCGTTCTTGAAACGAGACGGGGAAGTCCTCGTTCAGGGGAACTTTTAATTCAGACCCGTCTTGTGGATTGGAGTGAGACGCCAAAGGCCGAACTCTCGCATTAGCGCATTGCCTCTTTAGAACTGGAGCTGAACCAACACTTGACCACTCCAACCATTTTTAGCTGGTGTGTTGAAATAATTGAGGTAATCTCCGCCGAGCTGTACTTTCATGGCATTGCCCCGGTTAAACCAGGTCAGACAAGCCCCAACCGCGTCAACCGTTTCCAATACAGACTCCTCATTGGATTCAAACTCTGGAAATGACTGGGAAAACCGGCCGTTCACGGCCCATTTACCATCAATGGTCACCCCCAATTGAGCTTGGTATGCATTGCCCAACACCAAATACTCGCTGATTTGCTCACTCACCAACGACTCTCCATTGGCGGGATTCGTATAGGCCCCTTGTAAATTGTAGGCCGCTGCGTTGACATATTCAACCAAGAGCGTTGCCCTTTTCCACTTCAGCATCGCATCGACATAGTTCTTGAGATACTGCGGAAGTTGGTCTTGGCCATCCACCGTGTACAACCCAAAAGCACCATGGCTTTCACCGACCGGACCACTCGCACCGTCGTTCCAACTCGATGCTCCACCCAGGACCAGTTTTGGAGTGGACTCTCCAATCAAATCGAACCCTGTCATCTCATTGCCCTCTGAAAAGCGTCCAAACGGATACACGTCCAAGCGACCGCCATATTTCAAACCGCCACGGTCTACATCGTTGGACAACAATCCAAAACTGTTCATTCCATCTCCTGAAGTGACGGACAACATCGGAACAAGTCGGGCCTTGCCCAAACTCAAATCTGCTTTAACTGCCACACCAAATTCCCGCCCCGTCTGAGCAAACGCTGTACTGACCATCGACCGATTGAGCATGGCCAAATCGCCTTCGAAAAAGAGCATTTCTCGGTTGTTGGCGATGGACTGAAACTGACCAATGGTTGCGGTGAAGACATTGTTGATTTGAGCCACCATGTATGCATCCAACAATGGACGCTCAGCCGCAAAGTCAGAACGAATCAAAAAGGAAACACCCTTTTCGCGATCGGATGCGCTGAATTCGATGTACGAACGCTGGATGTAAAAACTGCGCTCCAAATCACCGGATTCAACCTGAGATAAGTTGACCACTGGTTGAAGCAACCCACCCAGACCAAACGTATACATCCCATCTGAGAAGGACACTTCCAAACCATCACCAAGACTCAATTCCGCGCTGCCATCGGAAGCACGTTCCAAGTCCTCATCTTCCGATTGAGCCCACAGCACGTGAGCACACAACACACACACAACGAGCAATCCAGTTTGCAATCGATTCTTCATGACAGCTGCTATTTTAATGTGGGTTTGATCACCCTCAGAATTGGAATGGTATTTTCAATCTCAAGAACACGGTATCGAATCAGCCCACAGTGAGCCTCTGGCTCCAGGCATTCTATCGCCAAATTGAATCGCTCTTGATCCGCAGGGACCCACCATCCATCCGCGGGCAAATCCATGTCTTCGCTTTCGGTCGTTGCGGATACTATTCGCTCCTGGAATCCCTCGAAAAAATCAGCTTTCAGTCGGTTCTCCGTGATCACGTAGCGCTCCACTTCGTATTGCCCCATGGGCAGAGGCTCCACTTCCACATCCAATATGCGCAGCTTTTCGATGACATGTGCGGCCTCTGGCAAGATGATATAGGCCATTGGACGTGAACGAATCAACTGCGGAGACAAGGCCAATCCATCGTGTTTTTCAATGTCAAAAGTCCGCAGGGAACCGTCCGACAAATCGATGAAATCCAGTTGGGACTGGGTGACTTTTTTAGATGATTCAATGACAACATCCTGACGAGCATTTCTTCCCTGTTCGCGCGCCATCTGAATCGCGACCTTGGAGTGGTGCGCTGATTTCAAGAAGCTTGAGGCCAAGAGGTAGCCCGTTTCCACGCGGCGCTCAAACCCTTTGCGCTGCAAACCCACCCCCCGAATTTCCATCAATACCGACAGGCTATTGGCCAAGGCGAAAGACGTGGAACTCGAATGAGCACTTGTGGCGCCGACATCGAAGCGCATGTTGCCCCGAATCACCACGGGCCGGATGTAATTGTGGAAGCGCCTTCCATGGGCTGCGAGCGTTTTACGGGCCGGATCAACGAGCAATGTCTCTGTTGCCTCCCGGATGGGTTCTGCCACATTCAAGTTGCCGGTGTACAAAAACATGGCGTCAAAGGCCGATGTGACTCCAAAGGTTCCCATGGAAACGAAATCGGAACGATACGGCTTGTATTCGTGGAAATCCACCACGACGTCAGCGTCAAAAGCCGCATAGGCCTTCTTTAAAAACACCACCTCCTGGTTCACCAACTTGGTTTGATCCCGATTGAGATCCAATCCATTGGCAGCGTAACGATTTTGCTTGTCATATCCATCTGGATTGGCCATCGGAATGACCAACAATTCCACCGCATCCAGATAGCTATTCAGATGCCCTTCCTCTGACAACTGCTGCATGAACGCCAACAAAGCTTCAGTGCCCGCTGGTTCATTGCCATGAAGTCCACCCAAAAAAAGCACTCTAAGTTTGTCTGCGCCAGCAGAAGAACGCACACCCCAGATCACCTTTCCTTTGGCACTCATCCCCAGCGAATCCATGGACAGGTTGCTCGAATTCTGAACCAATTCGAGCAAGAAATGCTCCATGGTCTCATGCGTCGTAAAACCCCGCTTGGTGTCAAATGCAGGGGTCGTATACGTGGTGTCTGGAACGGGAAAGTACGTTTCTTGGATTGCCCGTGGGTCCTGCCCGCTCAATTCTAGGGCACTGCATGCCATCAACCCCAGCACTCCCCAGAAAATTGGACTCGAAATTCGCATTAAAAGGCCATTTGCGTCAGGATGCGAAACGTCCACTCGTTGCCATCAAACACGTCAGAATCCACAGTCAAAGAACCCAATTCCGGAATGGACCGAATGGCCGACGCCTGGATTTTATAAGCAAAATCTCGACCAAAGTACTTGGAGGCACCCAATTCATAGTAGGCGTTTCGGTTGTAGAACGTGGGGTTGTTTAAGAATGAATAATCGTCCGGGCTAAATTTTGTGACGCGCGCATCGACGGACCACAAATTCTTGAAGACATAACCCGCTTGTGCATTCCATGCAGAACCCAAGATCATGCGCCCTCGGACATACGCGTCCACACCGCCTGTAAACGTTGTGGCGACAGTCCCGTCGTTCCGAACCCGCTGGGTGATCTCGTCGACCGGTACATCGCAATCTGCGTAGACGTATTCTCCCAAAAAGGTGAACCCCCGAAATTTGAACAAGATGTCCGCGCCCAATTTCCAATAGTCTGGTAAGGCTTCATTGCCGAAATTGTCCAGATATAGAATCGCGCCACTTTCCCTTCCGCGCCTGCTGCTCATTCCACGATTCATACTGCCGTATGATCCAATCAGCAGCTTGGGTTGAACTTCTCGCGCCAAATCGACTTCTCTGAACTCACCAAAGGACCGAAATAACCCCAATGGCAACCAATTCACACGGGCACCAAATTTCAATCCGCCATGATCCACTCCAAACGCGTTGGAACCATCACCGCTTGTCAAAGCACCAGACACTTTGAACCACCCAACCGCTCCAGCTCTCAGTCGGCCTGAAGCAAACAATCCAAAATCTCGAATGGATGAAAAGGCTGATGTCAAACGACTGCGGTCGGTCAACTGCAGCGCAGAGGAGGCCATTTGAAGTTCCAAATTGTCCAAAGGAGTCGCTCGCTGGCCAAAGCTCAGCTCAAACCGATTGCTCGGACGATAGGCCACCCAACCATCGAGCAACATGCCCCGCACTTCGTCATCACCTTCAAGCGATTGTGCAAAATCAAATTGCACCCGGTATCGTAATTTATCGGAAGGACTACTTCCCACAATCCGCATCCGCATGCGGCGGGCACGAAAGCGATTGTACGTTTCATCCACTCCGTCAAAACGCCTCGACTCCGCCATGAACTGAGCATAGGCACGAATCTGCATGCGGTAGCCCGTTATTGGATTTCGAATCACCATTCCATCACCAGGACTATAACTGTCCAAGGAGGAGGATTGAGCTTGTATCGGATTGGTATAAGCCCAAGCTAGAGAGCAAACCAACACCACAATCTTTAGGACACCTGGTACCCTATGCATGCCGCGAAATTTTTATAAAGAATATACTCCCACACCCACAGCGAACTTAAAACATAAACTTTGAACGCAGAGCGCCCTATTGAAAAACTCGGATGTAATCGACGGCCATGAAAACCGGGAAGGTGGTCGTTTCATCAGGATAACCAGGCCAATTTCCACCCACCGCTACATTCAAGATGAAAAAGAAATTCTCATTGAAAGGGTAATTCTGCCCATTCATCATCGCCGTATTCACGGTGAAAAACACTTCGTCATCCATCAAATAATTGATCTCATTCGGAGTCCAATCGATGGAGAACACGTGGAATTCTCCATCAAAATGATCCGGGTAAATGCTGATGTCATTGCCTTGGTGCTGCCATTGCGAATAGTCATCACCCCAATGGGCTGTACCGTGCACGGTGCCAGCTTGGTGCCCCAGAAGTTCCATGATATCAATCTCGCCACAAGCCGGCCACCCCATTTGAGAATAGTTGGCTCCGAGCATCCAAATCGCTGGCCACACGCCTTTGCCTTTTGGAAGCAATGCCCGCACATCGATTCGTCCATATTGGAACTCCTGAAGTCCCAAAGACTTCATTCGAGCCGAAGAGTACGAATACTCCCCGGTCTTTTCTGCCTTGATGATCAAGCGACCGTCGGAGATGTATGAATTGGTTGGACTGTTGGTATACGTCTGCAACTCATTGTTGCCCCAGCCACCGTTTCCATTCCCCAAGTCATAGCCCCAATTGTTGTAATCGATGTAATCTCCATTGAATTCATCGGACCACGCGAGCGAAAGGCCTTCATAGGACGTTGCCGATTGGTAGCCTTCATCGGAGATGTTGATCATGGAGTCGTCATTGCGAATTCCTCCTGTTGCCGTGGGCTCACCAATTTTGATGTAACCGTTGATGGGATTGGAAAGGTTGACGGTAAACACCTCGTCCTGTTCCAAATAGTCATCCACAATGATCGGAATCACAACGGCCTTATTCACTTCACCTGGCGCAAACACCACAGTTCCCGAAGTGGCAACGTAGTCCTCCCCGGCTAGAGCCGTCCCGTCAATGGTCTCATATTGAACCGAAACCTCTTTGCTATTGGCCTGATTGAGGCGCACCTCAAAGGTCATTGAAGACGTGGATTCCGTTTCAAACACCGTGATGTCATTGGCCCATCGGATTTCCGAATTCACTTCCGGCTCCGGTTCATTGCATGCTTCACATGAAACCAGCGTCAGGCAAAGAACTGCTAAAAAAGAATGTGTCAATTTCATCATATAAACTAGGTTTAAGCGCCCAAATCAACTGCTGACTTAAGGAGCTGCTGTAAAAATTAAAGTAAACCAACCATCAGTCTGCTGGCAATCCCCAGATTGCGTAGGACCGTGAATCACCAAGCGATCTTCTGTGATCTCGATGATGTCATAATAGGGACCTGAATCCCAAATCCCCATGAAGCCACAAAGCGTTTCACTGAAGGCAGCCAAGTTGATTTGATCTTCGCCTGAAGTTCCTGAACCTGGCGTCAAAAAGTACGTCGAAGGTGGGATTTCAAGCTCCGTCTCTACATATCCATCGAAAGGATTCATGGTACTTCCGTTGTTGTTGTACAGATAAGCTCCATCCTCTGTGAATTGGTAGCGGTCGTCATCCTGGAATTCAGTTTGACCATTTGGAGGAGAGCTGTACCATTCCGTTGAATACGGCGCAGGCCCGACTGAAACCGCTCCGATTTCTGTCGAAAGCTTCCACGATTTCTGGTTGTCACATCCTGTGAGCAACGCCAACGTGCCTTCGCAAGGAAGCTCCAACGTTTGCGCAATCGACACCATCGCCGAAGCTTGTCCCATGCCGCCATTGGTATGCACAGAGTATGAAACATCATAATCTCCTTCAACAGGATAATACGCTGTATCCATAGGTTGATCGGACGTCATCCCATTGCCAAAATCCCAAAGGTGCAAGAATGCTCCTTCCACGGCTTCAGCAGAGACCGCGATGCGGTTGGAATCGACACCAATAACGGTGCCCGTTGAATCCAACGCATCAATGAATTCCCATTGAATGGAAGTGACCGGAGCTCCAGGCAAATCGATGCCTTCATCTTCATAAGGAGCGCATTGACTGAGGATCAAAGCACATGCAGAAACCACTGTGACCGAACTGAATTTTATAACCTTCAACATATCAGTATCCATTGTTTTGTGTAATCAAACCTCCCGAAAGCGTAATCTCTGCTTCAGGGATGGGGTAAACTTCATGGGTTCCAGAAGTGAAACCATCTTCGGCCAATATAGTTGCAGCCCGGCCCTGACGAACGATGTCAAAAAAGCGATGCCCCTCAAGCCCAAGCTCAACGCGGCGCTCGTGGTAGATGGCTTCGAGCAAAGCTTCACCCGTGGCGCTGTTCACCGCCGTATTGGGCAGCAGGCCGGGGAATTGCAGTTCAGCTCCTCCTCGCGCTCGATCACGGATCATGCGCACGGCTGCTTTGGCCTCCACTTCATTTCCCAAGTAATAAGCCGCTTCCGCTTTGAATAGAATCACATCGGCGTATCGAATCATGCGGTCATTGGAATAACCGTTGGGATTGGGATCGCCAAATGGAGCCTCATCCCCTGCATTGATGAAGTACTTCTTCGAGTAATGCGCATGCGGCATGCCGGTGGCATCCGGTGTGAAGACACCGCGATCGCCCATCACGTCGCCCTCTTGGAATACGGTGGCAGTCAATCGTGGATCATTCGCTTCAAATTCATCTACGAAATTTTGCTCAGGAATGTTGAATCCATATCCTCCAAACTGACCACGAGCTCGTGTAAACACATTCGTGAATGTTCCTTCCAACTGGTTGCCCCAGTTTCCTCCAGAGGCATTCATGTATTGAATTTCCCAAATCGAACCCGGACCATTTTCACCGTTCTCCGTGAAGATGTTGCTGTAGTTCGGATCTAAAAAGTACTCCCCCGAATTCACGACTTCGTTCGCCATGTCATAGCAAGCTTGCCACTCACCCTGGTATGCGTGAGCCTTTGCAAGCAGAGACGTCGCAGCGCCCCATGTTGCACGGCCAATTTCAGAAACGGACATGCCACTGCGCTTCGGCAAGCCATCGCGTGCAGTTGTCAAGTCCGATTCAATTTGCGCCCAAATCGCTGACGCAGGAGAACGCTCCTGTTGGTATTCGCTTGGAGCCAAATTATCTAGCACCAAAGGTACATCACCAAACATCGTCACGAGATTGAAATACCACAATGCTCGGATGAAGGCCGCTTCACCCAAGTATCTCGCTTTGTCTGTAGGGTCCATGTCGATATCCGGAATCCGGTTTGTCGATAGATTGCAATACGCAATGCCACGGTAAGCTGCTTGCCACTCCGCAAGAATCAATTTTGAAGTCGAATTCCCTTGGAAATTTTCGAACAACAGCAATTCTGGCTCATCGCCATCGCCGGATCCTCCTTTGAAGGAATCATCCGAAACAATGTCTCCAAAATACCAACGGAAGTGCGGTGCCAACTGACCAAAGCCTTGGAGGTTCGTTACCTCCTGCTGCAAAGGATTGTAGCAGGCAATGATGCTAGACTCTGCGTCCGCTGCGTTCAAAAAGAAGTTGGCTTCTGAAGCGCCCACGAGAGGCTTGATCTCCAAGAAGTCTTGCTTGCAGGCCATCAAAGAGACCGCCAAAATGCATGCTGAAAATAGTGTTTTCTGATTCATGATTCTGCGATTAGAATGTGATGTTTATACCCGCCATGAAGGAACGAGCTGAAGGATAAAATCCACGATCAATGCCGATTTCCAATGTTCCTCGTGATCCAATTTCAGGATCCAATCCGCTGTAGTCCGTGAAGGTGAATAGGTTGCTGGCTGCAACATAAATACGGAATTTGGCGATTTTCATCTGCTCCAAGACAGAAGCTGGAAGCGTGTACCCCAACTGCAAGTTCTTGATGCGCATGTAGGATCCATCCTCGATGAAGCGATCCGAAACTCGGTTGTTTTGGTTGGGGTCAGAATGGGAGATGCGAGGATAGAGATCGCTCGTGCCCTCTCCTGTCCAACGCTCCAAGGCAGACACAGGCAAGTTGGTCGTGTTCAAGTCATAACGGAACACCCCGTTGTACAAATCGTTGCCATGGGAGCCTTGCAAGAACAAGCTCAAGTCAAACCCGTTGTACTTCGCTTCCATGTTGAGTCCGTAGGTGAAATCCGGGTGTGGATTACCAATCTGGACCTTGTCTTGACCGTCGACGACGCCGTCATTGTTTTGATCTACAAATATGACATCTCCTGCCTGCGCATCGGGCAATGCCGTGTATGCACTGGCCTCTGCGTCGGTCTGGAAAATACCGTCGGTTTCGTAGCCATAGAAATAGGCAATCGGCATGCCGATCTCCGTGTAGGAAACAAAGTCGCCTGCGCCAAACACATTGCCTGTTGAAATCGGCTGACCGCCTTCTCCAAGATCCGTCACTTCATTCTTGATGAATGCGATGTTGCCTCCAATGCTGTAATTCCACTTCCCCACCTGATTGCGATGGTTCAATGCCAACTCAACTCCGCTGTTCCTCGCTGACGCCACGTTGGTGGCAGAAGGGCTGAAGCCCACGACACCCGGCAATGGCACCACGGCCAACATGTCATTTGTGCTCTTGACGAAGTAATCCAACACAATGTTGAGCTTGCCTTTGTACAAATCTGCATCCAAACCGAAGTTCGTTTGAACAACCGTTTCCCACTTCAAATCAGGATTCGAAGTGTTGACAGGACCGGCTCCGTTCACCTGCTGTTGGTCTGGGCCGAACGTGTAATTCAAGCCGTTGTATACCAACGAGGTGTAGTCAAAGTTTCCGATGCCGTCCGCATTTCCGTTTTGACCCCAGCTTCCCCGAAGCTTGAGGAAATCGATCCAATCTTTCTCCGCAACCCATGGCAATTCTGTCATGTTGTAAGCTGCTGAGAGCGACGGGAAAATACCGTAGCGGTTGTTGGCGCCAAATCGAGACGAGCCGTCCCGACGAACCGTGCCTGAGAACGACCAAGCATTGGCCAAGCTGTAATTGACCCGCATGAATTGCGCAACAAACGCTGATTCACTCACGCCGCCATTGGCTGAGGGAGCCTGCTCGGCTGCATTCAAACTGTTGTTGAGATAGGCATACTCAAACTCGTTGGAGACCAAGCTGTCTCGAGAGCCGTAAAAATTGGTGTAATGGCTGCGCAAGGCTGAGTAGCCTGCGGTGACTTGAATGTCATCGCCGTTTTGGAATTCCTTGGTGTAATCTAAGGTGTTCTCCCACTGCCAAGTACTCCATTTGTTCTCTCCGCGCACCAAAGAATTGGTTTCGCGCCATTCGTAGGCGGGACGATTCGGGTCATTTGGCCCAATGCCCAGATCGTACGTAGGGCTGAAAATCGTTTGTGATCCCAAGCTCAAATCCACGGACATCGTTGAACGGAATTTGAGGTTGGAAAGAATGTCATACTCACCGAAAGTGGATCCAACAAAACGGTTGGT
>CALGEI010000179.1 GCA_937881575.1 uncultured Flavobacteriales bacterium
AATAGTTTTGATAAACAGTGGATCCATCGAACTCTCCGTCGGAACTCCATCCCTGCCCGTTGTTGTCCGAAAAGTCCTCGCTGTACTTTCCAAAGTGATCCGCTGCATTTTCGTTTTCGTAGAGGTACTCGTAGCCATTCATCAAATCCAGCCAATACGCAAGGGAATCTTGAGAATAGTCATTTACGTTACGAAAGTTTCTGTAATCGACATCTACAAACTCGAACTCATTCGTCTCCGTCACAGCGGTATGCGTCAGGACCATCTGGTCCGCGGAGGTGTGCGAAAGCAATTCGCCGCAGGTGATTTGCACTTCATTCCCTTCATCTCCATTGGCGAAGAAGCCGCCGAAGACTTCGATGTCAAGCGAGTCACCGAGGACGATGACGCCGGGTTCGATGGTGAGAGTGCAACTGTCGGGAACGACGATATCCGAGGTCAATTGGTAGGGGCTGTTGACGAGGCTCCAGGTGCCGCAGACTTCGCCGCCCACCTCGCTGATGGCGGAGATGAGGCAGAGCGCTTCGAGGACGGGGTTGAATGGGTCGCTCGTGGTGATTATCAAGTTCACTTCGTACACACCGCTCAGCTCGCTATAGAACGTTATGGGAACCAATGCGGTATCGCCTGAGGCCACGATGATTCCTCCAGAGGCGCTGACCGCAGCGTTGTCGCTTTCGATGGTATCAATGTACAACGACCCGATTCCCGTGCTCGCGATGGGCAAGTAGGCTGTCGACGAGCTATTGACCGACACCGTTCCAAAGTCCACGGTATCCGCCAACAATTCCGCTCCGGGAAGCGTTCCTTCCGCCACAATGTGAAGCACATCCGTACCAAAAGCGCTCCCTGTCGCCGTCAGATCCATGACGAAGGTATTGACCGCTATGGGACTGAATGACAAGGTCGTGGTTGCGCTCCCTTCTGCCGGAACGACCAACGGGCTGGGCGCCACACTGACCGGATCGCTGATCCCTGTGAAGGTGACCGTCTGCTCCACAGAAAGCGTATTGCTCAGTGTCAATTGCACCGTCGATGTGGAATCAATGGTCGTCGGAGGCATGACCAGCGAATCCAAAGAAAAGGACATCTGCGCGTGGCCCATCCAAGGGAAGAGCAGGGCCGCTGTGAGGAGGAGAAGGAGGCGATTCATGACCATTTTTTATTGGCGAATGATGCGAGAAGAAGCGTGTTCAACGCCATCCACTAACAAGCGCACAGTGTAGGAACCTGAAGCCAAATCGGAACCGGTCCAAAGGACTGTTTGAGGGCCCTCTGCCTGCGTTCCATTCCAAATTACATCCAACGTTCGACCCATCAAGTCCGTGATTTCGAGCGCAACGTTTCCAGCAGAAGGCACTTCAAATTCGATGCGGCACGATCCTTTGAATGGATTCGGATATGCACTGAGCAAGAGCGACTCCCTTCCAAATGTGAGCGCCAGCTGCTTCACGTCCATCTGACCGGAATAGGTCAAGTCTTGGTCCGCGCGTTGGCCGTGGTATTCAAAATGCAGCACTTCGTTCAAGGCCAGCCCTTCGATCTGCGCAGTCGCCGCATCATCGCCGTAAAGCGCGGTGGTCATCACATAACCGCCTTCCAAAATGGACAGGACGGCCACCACCTCATCGGCAGCGTTCATGACCTCGATCACTTCGCCGGCGGCATGCGTCAAGTCCGACGTGCCGTTGATGAGCATGAAGTTGGGATTGGCGTGTTGTGAGGGAGCGCCGGTCAAAGCCGCCAGCGGCTCGTCGCCTGTAAGAACCATCCCGTTGGGATCGAACGCTTCCGAGACCTTGACCCAGTAGCCGAAGCCGTTTTCGAGGGCGGCGAGG
>CALGEI010000180.1 GCA_937881575.1 uncultured Flavobacteriales bacterium
ACGCCCAGCAAGCCGATACGGGAACCAAAATGATCCATTTGGGTCGCAACACCCATTCGACCATCATCTCTAAGGGCATCAGTTCAGGCAGAAGCCAGAACAGCTATCGGGGATTGGTGCAAATCATGCCGAGTGCGGAAAATGCCCGGAACTTTTCGCAGTGCGACTCGTTGCTCATGACCGATACAAGCGGTGCGCATACGTTCCCGTACATCGAAGTGAAGAATCCGAGCGCGAAGGTGGAACACGAGGCGACCACCTCGAAGATCGGAGAAGATCAAATATTTTATTGTCTGCAGCGTGGCATCGATGCTGAACAAGCGATTAGCTTGATTGTCAACGGTTACGCGAAAGATGTATTGAACCAATTGCCCATGGAGTTTGCCGTTGAAGCGCGCAAATTGCTGGCAGTTTCATTGGAAGGAAGTGTAGGATAATGCTGAAGATTAATCAACTCAAGGCCTCTGTCGTAGGCACGCCAATTTTGAAAGGACTGGACCTCCATATTCGTCCAGGCGAAGTGCATGCCATCATGGGCCCCAACGGTTCGGGCAAATCCACCTTGGCTTCGGTCCTTGCTGGACGAGAAGAATATGAAGTGAGCGAAGGAACGGTGGATTTCGATGGGCAAGACCTGTTGGATATGGACGCGACGGAACGTGCTCGATCCGGACTGTTTCTAGCTTTTCAATATCCGGTCGAGATCCCTGGCGTTTCCAACATCAACTTCATGCGGGCTGCCCTCAACGGCAAGCGGGAGCATGCCGGTTTGGATCCCATTGCAGCCAAAGATTTCTTGAACTTGGTCAAAGAGAAAGCTTCGTTGGTGGAATTGGACGGACGCCTTCGCGATCGTTCGGTCAATGAGGGCTT
Organism: uncultured Flavobacteriales bacterium; assembly: GCA_937881575.1. Classification (GTDB taxonomy): domain Bacteria; phylum Bacteroidota; class Bacteroidia; order Flavobacteriales_D; family Sanyastnellaceae; genus UA16. The sequence continues at coordinate 874 of CALGEI010000180.1, forward strand.
CTCAGGAGGCGAAAAGAAGCGCAATGAGATTTTCCAAATGGCCATGTTGGAACCGAAATTTGCGGTATTGGATGAAACGGATTCGGGCCTGGACATTGATGCTTTGCGCATTGTCGCCCATGGCGTGAATAGCATGCGTTCACCCGATCGCAGCTTTCTCGTGATTACCCACTACCAGCGATTGTTGGATTACATCGTTCCTGATTTTGTTCATGTTTTGGTAGACGGAAAAATTGTCAGAACCGGAGGAAAAGAATTGGCCTTAGAGCTGGAGGAACGCGGTTACGACTGGATCAAAGAAGGTGTAGTCTCATGAGTTCAGCGGTGAAAAGTCAACCCCAATTGGGTCCTCAACGCCTTTTAGCGCATCCAGCAAGCCAGGCCAAAGGCTTGGAATTGGACCGGCAACTTCAGGCGATTTTTCCTGACCGAACCAACGAAGCAGCGGATGCTTTGTTGACCACTTTGCCCGTTCCACACCGTCGACTTGAGCGCTGGAAATACACCGCAGTCAACGGGTTTTGGACGGATATCGCGCGCAGTGAAGCAATCTACGACGATGCCAATGGCTTGAATCCCATGCCCATACCGGGATTGGATGCCTACCTCATGGTCTTTGTCAATGGCCGATATGATGAAACCACGAGCAACCTTCCGGTTGCAGAAGGGGTGTCGTGCATGCCATTGTCAGCAGCAGAAAAGATGGGACTGGTAGATCGCGTTCTATCCGATGTTGAGCGCACGGATTGGTTTGCGGCATTGAACGGAAAATACGCGGCAGATGGAGCGTTTCTCTCCATAGCGGATGGTGTGATTTTAGATCGGCCGTTGGTCGTTCACCATCGGCAGCAAGGTCTTGGGTCCCCGACCTTTTTGCGGCATGCCTTGCATGTTGGAAAACACGCAGAAGCGAAGGTCGTTACCTGGTCCTCTGCTTCAAACGATGCATCAGGCTTTGTGAATGTCCTGACCACGGGCTCGGTCGGTGATGGGGGCAACCTAAAATTGGACAAAGTCCAAAACGAGTTAGGTTCGGTGCACCACTTGGCCATGGAGTCCATTGATCAAGCAGCGAACAGTCAATTTTGCATCCAAACGGGAACCATCCAGGGGCACTGGGTGCGCAATGATCTGTTCATTCGCCTCAACGGTTCCGGCGCTGACACCATCTTGAACGGCGCATTTTTACCGGCGCATTCAGAGGTCATTGACAACCACACCACAGTGGACCACCGGATGCCGCATTGCACCAGTTCAGAGAGCTACAAAGGCATTCTGTACGACCGGAGCAAGGGCATCTTCAACGGGAAGGTCTTCGTCCGTCCCGATGCACAACAGACCAATGCGTACCAGCAAAACGCCAACATTTTGGCGAGCCGGGAAGCGGTTATGAATGCCAAGCCTGAATTGGAAATCTATGCTGATGATGTCAAATGCAGCCACGGTTGCACCATTGGTCAATTCGATGAAGAGGCATTGTTCTACGCGCGATCACGCGGTATTGGTGACGCTGAGGCTAAATCCATGCTTGTCCATGCCTTCGTTTCCGACATCCTCGATGGATTTGCTGTAGCAGAAGTGTCCTTGGAAGTGCGTCACCGTCTTGCTGAAAAGCATGGATGGAATCGTTGGGATGAACCCAGTGAGTTATAATTGAAGCCATGTTGAATCCTGCGCACATCCGCTCCCAGTTTCCCATCTTGAACCGGGAGATGAACGGCTGTCCGTTGGTCTACTTGGACCATGCGGCTTCGTCACAAAAGCCAGTGGCGGTCATCGAAGCGCAGAGGGAATATCTGATGCACCTGCACGCCAACGTGCATCGAGGTGTGCATAGCTTGTCACAACAAGCGACTGACGCTTTTGAAAAAGCGCGTGAAACGGTACGACGGCATCTCAATGCGGCTCACGTCGAAGAGATCATTTGGACTGCTGGCGCAACGGATGCGATCAATCTGGTCAGTCAAAGTTGGGGGAGAACACAGATTCAGGCCGGTGATGTGATCTTATTGACCCGCATGGAGCACCATGCCAATATCGTTCCTTGGCAGATGCTCGCGGAGGAGCGTCAAGCGCGCATTGAGGTCGTGGAAATCAACGAGAAAGGCGAGCTTATCGAGACTGACTTTCAAGAAAAACTGAAACTCAATCCTAAATTGGTGGCGTTTACTCACGTCTCCAATTCCATGGGAACCATCAACGATGCCAAGCGCTGGACGGCTGCAGCCCATGCTGTTGGTGCCTGCGTGCTCATTGACGGATGTCAATCGGTTCCACACATGGAGGTGGACGTGTTGACGCTGGATTGTGATTTCTATGTTTTCTCTGGACACAAGACTTACGGTCCCACGGGGATAGGAGTGCTCTATGGAAAAAAAGATCTCCTTGAATCCATGCCGCCGTGGCGCGGGGGCGGAGAGATGATTGATGTGGTGA
>CALGEI010000181.1 GCA_937881575.1 uncultured Flavobacteriales bacterium
ATCAGAGATTCATCCCCGTCTTCGCTTTCGGTATAGGTGTGCTGGTTGTTGTGCATCCGCCCAGCTTCCGGTTCAGGCAAAGCGATGGTGCATTGACTCAGAAGCGTTTTGGACCGCTGAATCCACTCGGGACGTTCTGCGAAGGCTTGGTGAAGATTGGCTGCGTCCAACAACCGGTCATAGGCATGACCCGTGGCATCGATGGGAAGTTTGCTGAGTAAGGTGTTGAGGTCAATTGCCCGCAATAGACGGTGGCAATTCCAATCCCGCTTGTGACGAAACGTAAACGTTTGCAGCGCAAGCAATTTATCCCACGGAATGCCTGATCGCCGTTCGGGATTGCCTTCTAGGATTCTGAATTCAGCTTGTTCCCATGGGCGCACACCAATCCATTCATGTTCGTGCAGGGGCAGTAAATCGCGGTGCTTGGCCGTACTCCACGGATAGATCACGGAGGCATGGGCAAAATCGGGCGCGCGGTCAGGAAAGGGGGTGCCCGAGTGGAGGTGCTGTGAGAGGTGCGCACAGAGTTCGTGATAACCGGCGACGTTGTGAGCCAAAGCGATGTACTGCATGTGCCCGTTGTTTCGAAAATCCGTGCCCAAAACGGGCCGAATTCCATAACGCGGGGCCAGTCGGACAAAATCCCAGTTGGCCGAAGTGTTGTTGATGTCGGTCAACGCGAGTTCCGTGACCCCAACTGCTTGCGCTTCGGCAAGGAGCTCTTCGGGCCGCATGAGTCCATGGCGCAGGCTAAACCACGAGTGGCAGTGCAAGTGCATCGATTTGCGGGTTAGGAGAACAGCGCTCCTTGTTCCCCAGAACGGCGATTGCGCGCGCGCGACTCTCCCATGCCAAACAGCTCGAGTTCCTCGTGAAGCATGAATTCGTGTTCAACGTGAATGCGTTGGCCAATGGGCTGCAGCAAATCGGAACCGTTGACCCGGGGGTCTCGGATTTCGGGTGAAATGGGGTAAGCGTTGAACGCATTACTGGGGAACGGCCCGAGCATGGCCGTAATGTCCGCGAGGGGCGTTGACAGGTCGAGCCAAGCGTGCTCGTTCTCTTCTGGCAAGAGCACCGGTGAGCGGTGGTGCCCGATGGTTTGCAGGAGGGTGTTGGCCACCGTGGTGAGGATGGCAAACGACCGAATGATTTCTCCGGTTTTGGGATCCGACCACTCGTCCCAAATCCCCGCCATGGCAAACGGCCTGACACCATTGCGTGGGTAGACGAGGTAGGGCTTGGTGAGTTTTTGCTGCTTGGGACCTTCGATCACAGCATCGGCGAGAATCAGGCACCTCCGGTCGCGGATGGATTGGCGAAACATGGGTTTTTGAATGATGCCCATGGCCCCCGTGTAGCGCGGATCGTCCTCTTTGTTGTGGTCTCCTTCGGATCGGGCATTGATCATATAAAACTGCTTCTTGGCCCAGCGCGGTGTAAAGCCGAACTGCTGCATTCGAAGCGTTTGAGGAGCATCGCTGGCAATGACAGGAGCCTGTTCTCCGTGAGAAACGTTGGCATTGGGACGCCAAGCTGCGGTGACTTCGGGAGTCGATTGCACGTTGAAGCGTTTTTCGATGGCTTGAACAGAAGAGACGGTGACGTAGCGACCACACATGATGCGATGAATTTACTGATGACGGTTGGCAAGAAGCAAGGGCGCTTCTCCATTGAAAGGATTGGGACGGCCGATGGTCCGCGCTTCAAGGCCTGCTGCGGAGACAATGCTGCGGTCACCATACTGGTTACGAATGCGGTCCAAAGCCCGGTACAGGTGCAAGCGCTCATCCGTGTCTTCGAAGAGATCCATTTGACACGCTCCTTCGAGAAGATGGGTGTACCGGACCCCAATGAGTCGAACCTGTACCCTGCGATCGTAGAGCTGTTCGAAGAGTGCCTTGATCTTGGGCAACAGGATGTGGTCGGATGCTGTATATGCGATACGGGATTGCAGGGATCGGGTGTCGAAATCGGCGTACCGAATTTTCACCGAGATGCAGGCAGTGAGCTTGTTGCCGCGCCGCAACTGGTAGGCGAGATTTTCCGCCATGGCAATCAAAATCGCGCGAAGCTTTTCGATGTCCGTGGTGTCTTTGGCAAAGGTCCGTTCTGTAGAAATGGACTTGCGCTCGTTGAAAGCCACTACAGCACTGGCATCGATCCCATGGGACTTTCGCCAAATGGCACTGCCGTTTTGACCCAAGACCTGTTCCATCAATTCCACAGGCATCTCTTGGATGGTATGGATACGACGAACGCCTAGATTCCGTAATGTTTGGTAGGTTTTGGTCCCCACCTGGGGGATTTTCCGAATGGAAAGGGGCCCGAGAAAGGGGCGTTCGGTGCCGCTGTCGACCCGGATGTTCCCGGAAGGCTTGGCTTCTCCCGTGGCGACTTTGCTCACCGTTTTGCTCGTACTGAGACCGAAGGAAATGGGCAATCCGGTCTCTCGAATCACTTTCTGCCGCAATTCACGTGAGAAATCCCAGCAGCCATAAAACCGATCCATGCCGCTGAGATCGGCATAGAACTCATCGATGGAAGTTTTCTCGCAAACAGGGACGGCATCGCGCACAATTTCGGTCACCAAATCCGAGTGCTTCATGTAGTTGCTCGAGTGCCCGCGAATCACAAGCGCTTCGGGACACATGGCGCGGGCTTGCCGCATCGGCATCCCCGAGTGTACGCCGAATGCTCGGGTTTCATAGCTGCAGGCAGCAACCACTCCTCGATCACCCGTTCCACCAATCAGGATCGGCTGGCCGTTGAGGCGACGGTCCATAAGCCGTTCGACCGACACAAAAAACGTGTCGAGATCAAGATGGAGAATGGCCCGTTGAGGGGATGTTGGATTTGTTTTCACCAGGATTTGCTAAAATACGTAGCAAATCCATGATAAATTGCAATTGTGCTAAAATTTATAGCGAACAAGGCTGTCCGAAAGCGGAAAGAACCATCAAAACATCAGCAATGGTGCTCGCTCCATCACCGGTAATATCACCGGCGCAATCAATGAAACAACCAAAATCGGCCAATAGAATGAGCACGTCTTGTACTTCCGTCAGGCCGTTTCCACTTAAATCAGTGAGGCAGTAACACGGTGCAGGTGCGACAAACGCATGTTCAAAGACCACGTTACACGTGGATTCGGCTGTGAATTGAGCCTGGATGTTTACAGGCAATCCGTCGGCTTGAAGCCCGGTTATATTGATTGTTTGCGGACTTTCTGTTGGTAGGTAGAGTCCGCCATTCACTTGGATTAGACCGGTTGTTGGCGCGGCTTGGTAGCTCAGGGTGATTGCTTGGTTGTAGGTTCCCGACGCATCGTTGCAGGCGGTTTGCGTTCCGAGGGCGATGCCCGTCCATGCACACCCCCCAATGATCCATCCCATGTCTTCGAGCATGCCGAGCATAGCAGGACCGGGATTGTGGTTGGATTCGGCCGCATTCAAAGCCGGCGTCATCAGGGCATTGGCATTTCCCGCAGGATAAGTCGTTTCGTTGAGGTGAGAATAGCTGGACCCGGCGTCATAATTCGAAGGAGCGTGCAAACGCGGGCGGCTTCCGCCGACGCCTTCCAGTCCATTGATCCCACTCCAATAAAGCTGGTCGGATGTGAGGGCATTTCCGAGTGCAGAAGAACCATTGGCCACGTCCAACAAAGCGATAGAGTCAGCAGTTTCTGTATAAAAATCGTAGACATATGGGGTGTTGGCCGTGCCCAAAAATCCAAACCCATTGATGAAATAAGCGCTTCCGATGAATCCCAATCCATGACCAATTTCATGCAATGCAGCAGTGATGAAATCGTAATGCCCTGCAGGGGTCTGGCCGTCTAGGCCGAAATACCAATTGGAGGTACTGTTGAAAGAACAGGTGAGATCAGACTGCGGGCTGAGGTCCGTGCCGTTGAGCGCATTGGCCAGTGCCGCGGCATAATACGTGTCTGAAAAAGCGGCACCTTGAAAATTCTCATGCAGGCTGTTTGGACCGGCTTGTGCTAATGTTCCTAGAGCCAGAGATTCCCATGTGGCTTGAATGTGAATCGGGACATCTGAGGTCAAGAACGCGGACCAGATATCCACCGCAAAGTCAAAAGCAAGCATGGCTTCGGTGGGAAAATTGGCGTAGGTCACAACAAATGCCGCGTCTCGTTCAGCATTCGCGTCAATCCATGCGGGCGGGGGCGTGTAGCTAAATGCGTTTGCTTCAAGCGCTTTGAGCCCCGCGTTGCAAGCATGGGCGTGGGGACATGACGACTCCAAGGCTCCGAAATAACGTTGCGCGTGAAGTGATTGTCCCCAAAAGGAAGCCACAACCAATAGCAAGTAAGGGGCGAAACGAAAGCGCATCATCAAGGGCAGTTTTGGGCTAATGAAGATAATTCAAATTTCTTTAGGGAACATTTATTCTACATTGCTACATTTGTTAGCAAAATGATTTCAAACATGTCCAACGCCTCGCTTCCAATGTTTGCTAAGAATCTCAAAACCTTGCGCAAGGAAAAGGGATGGACACAGCAGGAATTGGCGGACCGCATGGGAATCAAGCGAGCTGCGTTGGGGGCTTATGAGGAGGGCCGGTCCGAACCGCGGTTGGCCAATGTACTGGCCATGGCAGATTTATTGGGCGTTTCGGCAGATGCGATGATGCGTGGAGTGGATGCCAAGCAGGTGGAGGCGAATCGAACAAGCGGCCAGCGCCTGCGAATTCTCACGGTCCCTGTGAATCCAGAAACCAGTGAGGAACACGTTGTGGTGGTTCCCGTTCGTGCGGCAGCCGGTTATTTGGAGGGTTTTGGTGATCCTGATTATGTGCAGACTTTGCCCACATTTGATTTGCCCATTCCCGAGGTGTCCCCTTACCGAACGTATCGCCTGTTTCAAATAGAAGGGGATAGCATGTTGCCGATTCCGAGTGGGAGTTACATACTGGCTTCGTTTGAACCGGACTGGAATCATTCAGGAGGCATGCGACCTTATATTGTAGTCACACGCAATGACGGCATCGTATTCAAACGCATCGAAAATCGGTTGGACACCGATCACCAAGATTTCAAGCTGATTTCAGACAATCCGGATTATCCCCCGTATGCCGTCCAGCCCGATGATATCTCAGAAGTGTGGCGCGCGCAGGCTTACCTCGCGTTTGATTGGCCGACGCCAGCATTTTCTGGTATGGAAAGGATTCAAGGAACACTGGACGCCTTGCGACAAGAAGTCAGCGCTCTCCAAAGCGGCGCGTCCAACGATTGAATTCGCGCAAAAAGGTTAGACGCCCAAGGCCACCACTTCCTCGACCGCTTCAAGTTTTGAAGTGAGCAGTTGTTCGATGCCGCCTTTCAAGGTTTGCATGCTCGATGGACAGCCACTGCAAGCACCGCGCATGTGGACGTATACCTTGCCTTCTTTGAACGCTTTGAAATCAATGGCCCCACCGTCTTGCTCTACCGCTGGGCGAACAAATTCATCCAAGAGGTGCTTGATTTCGTCATCGTATTCGCTCGGGAGCATCTCGGATTCGTCCAAGAAAGCCGCGTTGCTGGAGGCTGAAGGTTTCGCGTCAAGTAAATCAGGCTTGGCCAATTGCTCCATGACTTTTTCAAAAGCGGCGGTGTCGACGGCAATGGGATTTTCCATCAACCACTCCCGAATGTATTCGCGCAATTGCTGTACAATCATCTCCCACCCGAGGCTTTCATCCTTGGTCACCGAAACGAAGTGCCCACTGATAAAAATACCGGTAACAAAGGGGAAATTGAACAATTCGGCGGCGAGTGGCGAGCACAGGGATGCTTCGTCCTGCGAGCGCAACTCCGCTTGATAACCGCCCTCAATTAAGAGCCGATCGGCGACAAATTTCATGACCGCCGGGTTGGGGGTCATCTCTGCGTACACACTTGTTGGAATGGCCATGTGGCAAAGGTAGTTTGCACCGCTTAACTTGGCCTTTCTTTTTGAAGCTTTCCAAATGATCCAATTCATTCCATTTCGTCTGATTCGCGGTGTTGCTTTGAGCCTTTGTTTTCTTGCCTTCCATGCGGATGCTCAGGAGACATTCCCTGTCAATGGAGTTGTCGACAAGGGGTTGATCCGAACGGTGTTTGACCATGCAGTGGTGCATGCTGCCTCCGGTGAAGTCATGGAAGACGCTTCGGTCGTTGTCTACCAAGGACGCATTGAATCGGTGGTACCGACGGCGATGGTTGAATTGGCTGGTCCCGCAGTTCGAGAGGACTTGACAGGTTTTCACGTCTATCCATCCTTTGTGGATGTGAGCGCAAATTGGGGGATGCCCTCAGCGCAAGAAGAACGATATCAGCGCGGGAATCAAGACTTGAGTGACAAAAAGGGGGCATACGGTTGGAATGAAGCGATTCGCCCAGAAACACGAGCCGCCGATTTGTTTGACCCAACGAATGGTCGAGCCGGAAAGCAACAAGAGTCGTTTTTGAAAGCGGGATTTGGAACGGTCCTCACGCATGTCCAAGATGGCATCGTTCGAGGAACGGGTGCCCTGACGGTTTTGTCCGATGATCCTCGTCGGGCTTTGCTCGTTCCAGTAGCTTCAGCGCATTTTAGTTTTCGAAAGGGCTCTTCATCCCAGGATTACCCGCGTTCGCTCATGGGAGCGACGGCGTTGCTCAAGCAGACGCATTTCGATGCGACGTGGTACGCCGATGCGAGCCGTTTGAACGAGCGTTTGGAAACCAACCTTTCTTTGGAGGCTTTCAATGCGCAAAGCGAGCTTCCTGCATTTTTCCAGGCAGGTGGATGGCAAGACGTCCTGCGGGCATCCGCTGTGGCAGAGACGGTCGGTTTACGCAATCCGTACATTATGATTGCAGGAAACGACACCTACCAGCGGCTGGAGGAGGTGCAGGCAACGGGCTCGGATTTGGTGCTTTCGTTGGACTTTCCAACGCCATTTGATGTCAGTGACCCGTACTTAAGTCGACTGATTGGACTCGATGAATTGAAGCATTGGGAACTAGCCCCTTCCAATGCGGCGCGTGTTCACAATGCGGGCATTCGATTTGCTTTCACAGCAGATGGCTTGAGCGATGTGGGCTCCGCATGGGCAGCTATTCGCAAGTGCATTGATCATGGACTGCCTGCTGAAGTGGCATTGTCCGCATTGACAGAGGTTCCAGCGGATATGGTGGGTGCTGGACAACGCGTCGGTCGAATCAAACCCGGTCTTGAAGCGAATCTGCTCATTACAGACGGACCCATTTTCGATGCATCAACGGTGTTGTACGAGCATTGGATACAAGGCCAAAAACACCAGTATCAGGATCGGAATATCGTGGATGTCCGAGGACTGTATGATGTCACGCTCGACCAACAGATTTGGCGCATGGAAGTAAAAGGGACCGCCGAGAAACCAAAGGCTCACTTGCTTTTGGACTCCACGGAATTCCGATTGGGATTGGAGTTGGACGGCCGAACGGTCGGGTTTGAGTTTACAGTTGACACGCTGGGAATCAATGGTTGGTGGCGTGCTTCTGGAAATGTTTGGATGGACAGCCGGATTTGGGAGGGGAAGGGCCAACGGAGTGACGGGACATGGTTTGAGTGGAGTGCCATCCGGCAGGACGCCAAGACGGGGGAAGAGGTCACCTCCAATGAGGATGAGCCTGCGACAGAATCTACTGCAGTTGGAGAGGTGATTTGGCCGTTCACCGCTTATGGCAATGCGGAGCGTCCGGAAGCGGAGACCACTTGGATTCGCGGCGCAACCGTTTGGACCTGTGAAGCCGAAGGCCGGTTAGAACAAGCGGATGTTATCCTGCAAAATGGTAAAATCATAGCCCTAGGCCAAGATCTGAATGAAGCAGACATATTTGGAAGCAAAGTGCCTGCTTATGAAGTTGTGGACGGTCGAGGAAAACATGTCACGCCTGGGATCATTGACGAACACACGCACATTGCGGCCACCCGTGGAATCAATGAAGGAACGCAAGCGAGCAGCGCTGAAGTGAGCATCGAAACGTGCGTGAATAGTGAGGACGTCAACATTTACCGCCAACTTGCCGGCGGCGTGACCACCGCTCAAATTTTGCACGGATCGGCCAATCCGATTGGGGGGCAAAGCGCTGTTATCAAGTTCCGTTGGGGAGCTTCACCGCAGCGTATGTTGTTCGATGCAGCACCGCCTTATATCAAGTTTGCATTGGGGGAGAACGTCAAGCAAAGCAACTGGGGCAATGACTATCGGTCCCGGTTCCCACAAACGCGGATGGGTGTGGAGCAGGTGTATTATGATCACTTCATCCGAGCTCGTGAGTACGAACAGGCTTGGAAGGATCATGCGCAAATGCTGCGTTCCGCGAGTCGGAAGGCGAAGCGCAACAACACGCTTCCCGCTGCGCCACGGCGTGATTTGGAACTGGAAGCTTTGGCGCAAATTTTGAATAGTGAGCGATTCGTCACCTGCCATAGCTACCGGCAAGATGAAATCAACATGCTGATGCACGTGGCCGATTCTATGGGGTTCACCATCAACACATTCACCCATATTTTGGAAGGCTATAAAGTCGCCGATAAAATGGCGGCGCATGGTGCTGGCGGATCGAGTTTCAGCGATTGGTGGGCCTACAAATATGAAGTCAAAGACGCGATTCCATACAATGGCGCAGTCTTGCACGGCCAGGGCATCGTGACGGCATTCAATTCGGACGATGCTGAGATGGCGCGGCGCCTGAATCAAGAAGCCGCCAAAGCTGTCAAGTATGGTGGGGTATCGGAAGAAGAAGCATTGAAATTTGTGACCTTGAATCCAGCGAAATTGCTCCGCGTTGATCATCGAGTGGGCTCGCTTGCAGTCGGAAAGGATGCCGATGTCGTGGTGTGGAGTGATCATCCATTGAGCATCTACGCGCAAGCGGAGAAGACCTTTGTCGATGGCGTGAAGTATTTCGATTTGGATGACGACGCGGCCAAACGAGATTGGATGCGTGCGGAACGCGCTCGCCTGACACAGGCCATGAAAATGCAGCAAAGTGAGGGAGAAGGCGGCGGTCGGGGCAGGGCGCCAACCGAACGCATTCGTGTGGATTACCATTGTGAAACTTTGACAGACGAGAACCGATGAAATCACGGCACTACTTTTTGGCTTTGACCAGCTGTCTATTGACGTTGGGGCTATTTGCACAACCCACCCCAGCGCCGGAACAATCCGCTTCCGTTTTGGTCATGGGAGGAACGGCTCACTTGGGAACCGGCGATGTTTTGAACGATGCAGCCATTGGGTTTCGCAACGGCATCCTCGACTTTGTGGGCTTCGCGCAAGACGTGGACCGCGCGCGTTATGATGAGGTCATTGTCGCGCATGGTAAGCACATTTATCCGGGATTCATCGCCCCCAACTCGACACTCGGACTGCAGGAAATTGGAGCTGTTCGGGCCACACGTGATGACCGGGAAACGGGAACTTTCAAACCTCATGTTCGCTCTGTAATCGCCTTCAATACGGATAGTGAAGTCACTCCAACAGTTCGAACCAACGGAGTGTTGATGGGGCAGATCACACCGCGGGGAGGAACCGTGAGCGGGTCCAGTTGCATCGTGCATTTTGATGGTTGGAATTGGGAAGATGCCGCCATTAAAATGGTGGACGGCGTTCATCTAAACTGGCCTAGAACCCATCACCGCCACCTTACGGATGGAACGGTTGACATCCAGAAACGAAAAACGTATGACCAAGAATTGCAGGAGATTACACATTTCTTTGAATCTGCACAGGCTTATGCGCAAGAGCCTATGCGCAACGCGACGAGCAAAAAGGACTTGCGACAGGAAGCGATGCGCGGTTTATTCGACGGCAGTTTGCGCCTGTATGTTCACGCTGATGACATTCGTCAGATCACGGAAGCGGTGCATTTCAAGCGGGCGATTGGCATTCCAGAACTGACCATAGTCGGGGGCTATGACGCGCCATTGGTAGCCGACTTATTGCGAGACAACGGCGTCTCTGTAATGGTCCGTCGCGTCCATGAATTGCCTCGCTATGCCGAGGATGAAGTGGACCTGCCTTTTCGCATACCGAAACAATTGGAGGACGAGGGCGTCTTGTATTGTTTGCAGAATGCAGGAGACATGGAGCACATGGGGACGCGAAACTTGCCTTTTTATGCGGGTACAGCCCATGCGTATGGATTGACGTATGAACAGGCTGTGCGCAGTGTGACACTCAATGCAGCGCGCATTTTGGGCATCGACGATCAATGTGGAAGCATTGAAACGGGCAAAGACGCCACCCTCTTCATTTCAGAAGGTGATGCCTTGGACATGATGACCAACCGGTTGTCGCATGCGTTCATCCAAGGTCGATCCATTGATTTGGACAACCGCCAACGGGCCTTGTACCGGAAGTTTCAAAACAAATACGGGGCACCAATTTTGGATTGACTTGGGGGCTTATCGCACTTGAACGAGCAGCTCCTTGGGGGACTTCACCTCAAAGCGGAAGAGTTTTTTGATTTCCTTTCCGGCATCTATCTGCAAGTCCCACAGCACCCGGCCGGTGTTGTCGTCGACTTGAGCACCATCCAACTTGAGTCGATTGATTTCAATGTCTTCATTTTGGGCCAATGGAAGTTGGTCATCAATTTGGATGTGGATGGGAGCAGTTTTACGATTGGTAATGGTGAAGGCGTATTCTCGAAGGAATTCTCGTTTTCCACTTATGAGACTGGAACGATCCTCTAAGGCGGTCCGTTTGCGTTTGACTTGAATGGATGGGTCGGGCCCCAGCGAGATGGCGAGGGTATCAGAAGCGAAATCCAATTTGAGCTGACTCTCACCAACATAGTCATCCTCGAAATAGATGTGCATGCGCCCATTGAGTAAATCCAAATCTTCCCAATCGGTAAACAGCGCGGTCAGATACACCTGTGGATCGAGCTTGGGAGTGCATTGGTACAAGTAATCGACGGCAATGTGATGCTCTAACACACGCACGGCATGGTGCTTTCCATCGGATGGGATATCGTATTGGGCCTCGACATCAAAACGGGTTTGCGTTGGACTGTGTTCGACGGCTACTGCAGCGTATTGCATGGAGATGGCGTTGTCAAACGTCTCTCTTCTTCGGGGTCTCGAGGCGAAGAGGGCTTCTTTCGGCGTCGCGTCTTCGCTGACGACAATGCTCTCGAGAATCTCCATCGCCGGTGCGAGATTGACATTCATCACGGGGTCGCTAATGCTCAACGCCTCGACCCGATACCCCATGGAACTGTACTGGACGTTGCTCACGCCCGCCGGTACATCCAACGAATAGAATCCATTGATATCCGTGACAACTTGAGATCCGCCAGCGACCACCTGAGCGCCCACCAAGGGATTGCCATTGGCATCATAGAGTTGCCCGCGGACTTGGCGCACGTTGGGATTGAAAGGTTGTGCTTTCAACCAGGCATTGGCTGTAGCGGCCGAACCGCCGATGGCGTTGGCTTGATTGCCGTCGAGCATCCAAGGATTCAAGGAAGGCTTGGAGCGATTTTTACTGGGGGTGCCTGTCGCAATGCTCAGACCAACCTGGTTCCAATCTTCTCCTGTGTTTTGAAAAACGAGGGCCTGGTATTCCAATTTCATGGGATCGGAAATGGCTTCGACGCGGGCGTTGTATGAAGGATTCCAACCCGCCTGTTGCATCCAGTAACTCATCAGTAAAGAGCCTTTAGCAGCTTGATCAGTTTCAACCCGCACGACGACTTCCAAAAACGATTCGGTGCGCAAGGGTGGAAGTTGCCGCATCTGTTCATCCAATAGACTCATTTGTAACTGCACCGATTGAACTTCTTCGTCGAGCGCTTGACGACCTTCTTGAATGGCTTGAAAGCGTTCACGGTAAAAAACAGAAGCTTGCATCAAACGCTCTAAATCGACTCCACTGTCTTTCACCGAAAAGCCTTGATTGTTTAGTAACAATTGCTCTTCTCGGTCAAAAATAACGCGGCGATTTTGAATGGTATTGATATCGCGTTGTAGCTCATTTCGAGATGAGAGCAGCTGCGCTCGCTCGTTAGCGGAATCTGCTCCACCCAGTGTGTCGGTGTGGTACCGATGCGTGATACTGATGACTTTGAAATCTCCGTCCCCGGTGATGCGCAATTGCGATGGGTCGATGCTGGTGTTGAGTTTCGAAAACACGAGAGTGGACGTTCCAATTGGAATTTGGATCTCTGAAATCCGTTCCACTTGTGCACCTTGCTGGTAGACCACAACATGATCTATCGAGGTGGTGAGAAATTGTTCCCCCGGGGTTTTGGTGGGAAGATTAGCGGCTAATAATGGAATCGAAACGGATCCCATCCAGAGGATGGCAGGAACGATGACAAGACGCAAATGGAGCATGGTGATGAGGGTTGGATTGATTGCAACCCAACTAACCAAGGAACATGCCAAAAAGAAAACGAGGGCCTAGTATCCGATTTTGGTGCGCACGCGGTCGAGCACGGATGAGGCCACTTCTCGGGCTTGAGCGGCTCCTTTCGACAGCTCAGCATCCAGTCCGCCGAGGTCCGCCATCCGCCGATTGAACTCATCACGTTCCGTGGCGTATCCATCGACAATCGTTTCGAGCAAATCTTTTTTGGCGTGTCCCCATCCGTAGCCCCCAGCTCTCAACTTCTCTGCCATCGCTTGGCCCTTCGCTTCGCCTGCGATGGCTTGATAAAGTTTCCAAACCACCGCGCTGTCTGGATCCTTCGGATCTTCTAACGGCGTCGTGTCGGTGGTGATTTCTCTGTTGATGCGCTTTTTCAGTGCCGAGGGCTCATCGAAAACATTCAATGTATTGCCTTTGGACTTGGACATCTTAGCACCATCCAAACCAGGAATTAGCATGGTCTCTGTCCGGGTCATTTCTTGCGGAACCACAAAGGTGTCTCCCATGCGATGGTTGAAACGTGCCGCTACATCACGGGTCATTTCCAGATGTTGCAACTGGTCCTTTCCAACGGGCACGTAATCGGCGTCATAGAGCAAGATGTCCGCTGCCATTAACATCGGATATGAAAACAGGCCTCCATTCACATCTTCCAATCGTGCGGATTTGTCCTTGAAACTGTGTGCTAAGGTCAATCGTTGGTAAGGGAAAAAGCAATTGAGGTACCAGGCCAACTCGGTGACTTCAGGGACATCACTTTGGCGGTAAAAGACTGTTCGGCTCGTGTCCAAACCGAAGGCAAGCCACGCCGCAGCCACGGCATAGGTGTTGTGCCTCAGCTCGGCTCCATTCTTGACTTGAGTCAGCGAATGCAAATCGGCAATGAACAAAAAGGAATCATTGGCGTCATCGTGTGCAAGCTCAATTGCCGGACGAATGGCGCCAAGTAAGTTGCCCAGGTGCGGGGTTCCGGTGCTTTGTATGCCAGTGAGAATCCGTGCCATGGCAACTGATTAGCAATGCTCGTCAAAGACCATTTTCAAGTGCTCTGAGATCATCTCGGCATTGCGTCCTTCAATGTGATGACGCTCGACCATGTGCATCAAACGGCCGTCTTTGAACAAGGCAATGCTTGGAGAGCTAGGAGGGTACGGCAATAAGAATTTGCGCACCCGTTCAACGGCTTCGGTATCAACACCAGCGAAAGCTGTTGTGAGATTTGCAGGCAACTTGTCGTGCTTCAAAGCGGTCAGAACGCCTGGTCGCATGGACGAGGCGGCGCAACCGCATACGCTGTTGATGACAACCAAGGTGCTGCCGTTTGCTGCAATAGCGGAATCAACTGCATCGACGGTGAGCAATTCGGAAAAACCAGCTTCAGTGAGCTCCGTTTTTTTAGGGGCAACGAGTTCGGGAGGATACATGCGTGTAAATTTAGGATTCAGTCGTATCCGGTGCGGTCGACTTCAAGTGTAATTCAGTGAATTGTTCGTCATGGATCGGGCTAGGCGCATCGATCATGACATCGCGTCCACTATTGTTTTTAGGGAATGCGATAAAATCTCGGATGGAGTCACTTCCTCCAAACAGCGAACAAAGTCGGTCAAACCCGAGAGCGAGTCCGCCATGAGGGGGTGCGCCGTATTGGAATGCGTTCATTAAGAAGCCAAACTGCGCTTCGGCCTCTTCAGGAGAGAACCCGAGCAAGTCAAACATGCGCGCTTGAATGCCTTTGTCATGAATTCGAATCGAGCCGCCGCCAATTTCAACGCCGTTTATGACCATGTCATAGGCATTGGCTCGCACGGCTGCTGGATCGGTATCGATGAGGTCCATGTGCTCCGGCTTGGGAGACGTGAACGGGTGGTGCATGGCGTGGTAACGCTGCGTGGCCTCGTCCCATTCGAGTAAGGGAAAGTCCATGACCCACAAAGGGCTGAACACTTTCGGGTCGCGCAGGCCGAGTGCTGATCCCATGTGCAAGCGGACTTCATTTAGCTGCTTGCGCACGCGATCAAGATCACCCGAGAGCATGATCATCAGATCGCCTGGCTGTGCATTGGAATGCTTGGCCCAAGCGGCTTGTGCCTCCGCATCGAAAAACTTGTCGACGCTGGACTTGAAAGTACCGTCGGCATTGACCTTACAGTACACCAATCCTTTCGCCCCGATTTGTGGTCGCTTCACCCATTCAGTCAAAGCGTCCAATTGTTTGCGGCTGTAGTCAGCGCAACCGGGTGCGACGACGCCCAAAACAGCTTCTGCTGCATCGAAAACGCCAAAACCTTGGCCTTGTGCTACTGGACCGAAGTCCACGAACTCCATGCCGAAACGCACGTCTGGTTTATCGCTGCCGTATCGCGCCATGGCCTCATCGTAGGTCATGCGCGGGAATGCATCCACAGTGGTGTTGAGCACCACCTGGAACAAATGGCGCACCATGCCTTCGAATGTGTTGAGGATGTCTTCCTGCTCCACAAAGGCCATTTCACAGTCAATCTGGGTAAACTCGGGCTGACGATCAGCGCGCAAATCCTCATCGCGGAAACACTTGACAATTTGGTAGTACCGGTCGTAGCCACTGACCATCAGCAACTGCTTGAAGGTTTGTGGGCTCTGCGGCAAGGCGTAAAACTGACCGGGATTCATGCGTGAAGGCACTACGAAATCACGGGCACCTTCGGGTGTCGACTTGATCAAATAGGGTGTTTCGACCTCGATGAATTCAACGCTATCCAAATATTTGCGGGTCTCGATACTGAGCTTGTGGCGCAACATCAAATTCCGTTGAACAGGCTTTCTTCGAAGATCGAGGTAACGGTATTGCATGCGCAAGTCATCACCTCCATCCGTCTCATCTTCGATGGTAAACGGCGGAGTTTTGCTACCATTGAGGATGTCCAAAGCGGTCACATCCAGTTCAATGTCGCCCGTCGTCATCTGAGCATTCTTTGATTCTCGGATGCGAACGCCGCCGCTCACCTTGATCACGAATTCTCGCCCGAGTTTGCGTGCTTGCAGACACAAGGCTTCATTCGAATCCATGTTAAAAGCGAGCTGAGTCAATCCGTAGCGATCGCGCAAATCCACGAAGGTCATGCCTCCAAGATCGCGCGTTCGCTGCACCCATCCGCTGAGGGTGACCTGTTGTCCATCATGATTGGCGCGCAATTCGCCGCAAGTGTGGGTACGATGCATTCTATAACTAACAAGGAGCCGGATGAATTTCCAGCAGGCACAAAGGTAGCGCGCGATTCGTGTTCTTGCGAATGGCATCTCGGTCTCGTAATCTTCGGTCTGGGAACGTTTCAACCGGTGGTCCAATCCTTAGATTTGTGACATGGAGCAACCATTTGAACGTCTGGAACGATTGCGCGCTGAAGCTCTTCAGGGTGGAGGAGAAGCGCGGATTGAAGCCCAACACGGTAAGGGCAAACTGACCGCGCGGGAGCGGATTGATTTACTGTTGGACCCCGGAACTTTTGAGGAGATGGGCATGTTGGTCAAGCACCGGTCTACCAACTTTGGATTGGAGAAGCAGCAATTTTTGGGCGATGGTGTGGTCACGGGGTATGGACACATCGACGGTCGTTTGGTGTATGTGTTCTCTCAGGACTTTACCGTTTTGGGCGGTTCATTGGCTGAAGCGCATGCCAAGAAAATATGCCGGATCATGGATTTGGCCATGAAAAATGGAGCACCGTTGATCGGGTTGAATGATAGTGGGGGTGCGCGCATCCAAGAGGGGGTGGTTTCGTTGGGGGGCTATGCCGATATCTTTTACCGCAATGTGCGGGCGAGTGGTGTGATTCCTCAATTGAGCGGAATCTTGGGTCCTTGTGCCGGTGGGGCAGTGTATTCGCCCGCCTTGACGGATTTTATTTTCATGGCGGAAGGATCGAGTTACATGTTTGTTACGGGACCGAATGTGGTGAAGACCGTGACACACGAAGAAGTAACGAGTGAGGACTTGGGAGGGGCCAAGGCGCACGCTACCAAATCAGGAGTGACTCATTTTACCGCACAGAACGAAGCGTTGGTCATTCAAGACATCAAGGACGTATTGAGCTATTTGCCCCAGAATTGCGAGGAGGAGCCGCTTAGATTGGATTATCAGGAGGGGGACGAGACGCGGTCTAAACTGGATGGGGTCATCCCTGAAAGTGCTCAGCAGCCATACGACATCCGGGAAGTGATCCTGGAGACGGTCGATGGTGACTCGTTCAAAGAGGTGCAAAAGGACCATGCCGAGAACATGGTGTGTGGTTTTGGTCGTTTAGCAGGTCGTAGCGTTGGCATCGTGGCCAACCAACCGGCATTTCTCGCAGGGGTATTGGATATCAAGGCTTCTACCAAGGCAGCGCGATTTGTAAGAACCTGTGACGCATTCAATGTGCCGCTCTTGGTTTTTGAGGATGTGCCGGGTTTTTTACCCGGAACGGACCAAGAATGGAATGGGATCATAACGAATGGGGCGAAGCTATTGTATGCCTTCAGTGAGGCAACGGTTCCTCGTATTACCGTGATTACACGCAAGGCATACGGTGGCGCCTATGATGTTATGAATAGCCAGCACATTGGCGCGGACTTGGTCTATGCTTGGCCCAAGTCTGAGATTGCTGTCATGGGCGCAAAGGGTGCGGCTGAGATTATTTTCCGAAAGGAAATCGCGGCCTCAACGGACCCGGAAGAGACCTGGAAAGAAAAGGAGGCAGAGTATGCCGAGCTGTTCGCTCATCCATACAACGCAGCGGCCCGAGGCTACGTGGATGAAGTGATTCTTCCGCGCAACACCCGGGCCAAACTGATTCGAGCGTTCAAGATGCTCGAAAACAAAGTCGACACATTGCCCCGCAAAAAGCACGGGAACCTGCCGCTTTAGACGCTTTTATAAAACGCGCTTGATGGAGCAGCCAATGGCTTTGGTTTCACTCACCTTGCAAGGTTTTCCTGCACTGGCAGCGGCCATGGCGTCCAACGCATAAAAGGACTCCACCGCGTCAGCATCGCTGACGTTGTCATCCAAGGAACCGCGGTAAATCAACTCCATGTCCTTATTCAAAAGGTAAACATGTGGAGTCTTCATCGCACCGAAGGCATCAGCAAGTTCGTGCTGGGAATCCATGAGGTAAGGCATGGAATAGCCTTGCTCCTTGGCGTGGGACTGCATGGCCTCCATGCTGTCGTGGTTGTCGCGCTTGGCTTCATTGGAGTTGATCAGCACCATACCGAAACCATATGACTTTGCTTTGGCCGCTGTTTGATTGTAACGCCCTTCCCAGCCATCGCTTTTTTCGCCGTTGCCGACTACGAATGGACACGTGTTACAACTGAATACAACCAAAAGACCGTTTTCGCCAGCAGCGTCGATCAGGCTCAAATCTGAACCGTCAACGTTGGTCATTTTGACATCAGCAAGAGGGGCTTTTGCTCCAATAGCCAACTCAGCGGCGGGTTCTACAGAATTGATATTGGCGCTTGCAAAGAAGGCGCCAGCGGCAAGGATGGCACAGGCAGTAAAGACCCGGCCCAAAGAAATGTTTGAAATGTTCATGGCAACTTAACCTTTTATGAGGCTGCGAATGTCGCTCAAGAATGGTCTGAACGAGGCTGTCCCTCGCCAAAAGATTCAAATTACTTGATCAGCAAGGCATCGCCATAAGCGAAGAAGCGATACTTCTCCTTCTGGGCCAATGCATATGCCTCCATAATCAAATCATGACCGGCGAATGCAGAGGATAGCATCAATAAGGTGCTTTGCGGCGTGTGGAAGTTCGTGATCAGGGCGTCGGATATCTTGAAGTCATACTTTGGGAAGATGAACTTGTTGGTCCATCCGTTGTACGGCTTCAACGTATCCGTGGTGCTGACCGAGGTCTCCATGGCTCGCATGGCTGTGGCTCCAACCGAAACGATGCGTTTGCCTTCAGCTTTCGCCCGATTGACGCGATCAACACATGACTCAGGAATGATCAACTGCTCCGAATCTACTTTGTGTTTGGTCAAGTCTTCCACCTCGACAGGACGGAATGTACCCAGTCCAATGTGCAGCGTCAAATAGGTCATATCAATGCCCTTGATCTCGAGCCGCTTCATCAATTGCTTGGAAAAGTGCAGGCCGGCAGTGGGCACAGCCACGGCACCTAAATTCTTCGCATAGATGGTCTGGAACCGTTCGCGGTCATCTGCCTCGACTTCACGTGTGATGTACTTGGGCAAAGGCGTCTCACCCAATTGGAAGATGACGTCCATGAATTCTTCATAAGAGCCATCGAACAAGAAACGCAGGGTGCGCCCTCGCGAGGTCGTATTGTCGATGACTTCTGCGATCAATTCGTCTTTCTCTCCGAAATAGAGCTTGTTGCCAATTCGGATTTTGCGAGCTGGGTCGACCAAAACATCCCAGAGAATGCTTTCCCGATTGAGTTCACGCAACAAGAACACCTCGATGACGGCTCCTGTTTTTTCCTTATTGCCATACAATTTGGCCGGGAATACGCGGGTGTCATTGGCGACGAAAACATCTCCCTCATCAAACTCATCCAAAACATCCTTGAACATTTTGTGCTCAATGGTGCCGCTTGCGCGATCAACGACCATCAATCGGCTGTCATCACGATTGTCCAGAGGCTTTTGAGCAATCAGTTCCTCAGGGATGTCGTACTTAAAGGAAGTTAGTTTCATAGAAATGGGGGAATCCGTTAACGGAAGCGTTGAAGGTCGGCAAAACTACGGAATTCGTAGTCAAAGGTCAACTACCAATGGAGGTAAGGCGTGAATGACTTCCAAAATCTGCTCCAGTGATTGGCATGTGTCCAGTGGGAAGGGCCCGTTGATCGTTCGCTTGAGCTGAACGAGGTGCCCGCCTACTTCCAAAGTTTTACCAAGATCTCGGGCCAATGCACGGATATACGTGCCTTTGGTACATGCGATGGTCACATGGACGTCACACACGGCATGTCCTTCCACCAAATGGTGTTCGATGGAATGGACTTCAAAGCGCGGGACGGTGATCGCCGCGGGCTGCAAGTTGATTTCACCGCCTTTGCGGGCTACTGCGTAGGCTTTTTGACCATCGACTTTTTTTGCACTGTATGCTGGGGGCATTTGATAGTAGTGCCCAGACCATTGTTCAGCAGCCGATTGGATGGATTCCTTTGTTAGGGCCGAAGCGTCCACCCATGCCTCAACGGGCAATTCGGCATCGAGACAAGCCGTCGTGGCCCCCAGTCGGATTGTCGCGACGTATTCTTTGTCTTGAGCCTGCAGCTCGGCAATGCGTTTTGTGGCTTTACCAGTGCAAACAACCAAGACACCGCTGGCCAGTGGATCGAGTGTTCCAGCGTGACCCACTTTGATTTTTCGATATCCCAGTGCTCCGCGAATGGCACCGCGCAATTTGTTGACGACGTCAAATGAAGTCCAATGCAAGGGCTTATCAACGAGCAGCACTTGGCCTTCACCAAAATCTTCTGCTCGACTGAAGTCCATCACACGAAGCGGAGCGGGAGAAGTTGAGTCCATCGCGCAAAATTAGGTGAGTCACGTCATTAATGTTGGCAAAGAGACCGGCAGTTCAGTGCAATGCAGAGGCTGAAGACAGGAAGAGAAGAACGTTGTTTCGTTTTTAGGGGTGCTAGGCAGTGGTTGGCTTGTAGTCAGGTGCAGCTTCAGAAGCTTGGATGCCGGCCATGTCTTCCATGACCCGCAAGGCTGCTAAAGGCGTTTGAATTCCTTCAATGCTCATTCTCAACCCGCCATTCCGCTGGTACATCTTGGTGTCGCGCGCGTGGTGCTTGAGGTATTCTAAAATGCGACTGAAGGTCGCTTCTTGATAGAAAGCGCTTTCCTGGTTGCTAATGAATGCGGCGATGAGCTTGCCGGATTTGAGAACGATTTTCTCCATGCCCAAGAACTCAGCCAACCAGCGCAGGCGAATGGTATCGATGAGGTCCTCGGTTTCTTGGGGCAAGGGGCCAAAGCGATCTTCCAATCGCGACTTGAATTCGGATAAATCCGCCTCCTTGTCCAAATCGTCCAGTTCCCTATAAAGCGCGATGCGCTCAGGGATATCATTCACATAGTGATCGGGAATCAGCAAGGTGAAGTCCGTTTCAATGGAAGCTTCTGAGACATACCGACGGTCGGCCTTGCGGTCCTCTTCAAACAATTCCTTGAACGACTCCTCCTTCAACTCACGAACCGCTTCCGACAGGATCTTTTGGTACATGTCAAAGCCCAACTCGGAAATGAATCCACTTTGTTCGCCGCCCAGCAAATCACCCGCCCCTCGGATATCCAAGTCCCGCATGGCAATTTGGATGCCACTACCGAGATCACTGAATTGCTCAATGGCTTGCAGACGTTTTCTGCTTTCATCGGGCAAAACACTCATGGGAGGAGCGAGCAGGTAGCAAAAGGCTTTCTTATTGGATCGTCCCACACGTCCGCGCAATTGGTGCAAGTCACTGAGACCAAATTGATGGGCATCGTTGATGATCATCGTGTTGGCGTTGGAGATATCAATGCCCGATTCGATGATGGTCGTTGCAACTAAGACGTCAAACGAGCCTTCGATGAAACGGGCCATGACATCTTCCAATTGCTTTCCGTCCATCTGGCCGTGTCCAATGCCCACACGCGCTTCTGGAACGAGCCGCGTAATCATTCCGGCGACTTCCTGGATGTTCTTTACCCGGTTGTTGACGAAATAGACTTGTCCGCCGCGACTCACCTCGTAGCTGATAGCATCGCGAATGATCTCTTCTTGGAAAGGCGCAATCGACGTTTCAACCGGTTGACGGTTGGGCGGGGGCGTAGCGATGGTGCTCAAGTCTCGGGCGCCCATGAGACTGAATTGAAGTGTCCGCGGAATCGGAGTGGCTGTGAGCGTCAGTGTATCCACATTGGCGCGGAGGGTTTTGAGCTTGTCCTTGACGGCGACACCGAATTTTTGCTCTTCATCAATAATGAGCAGGCCCAAATCTTTGAACTTCACCCGCTTTCCAACCAAGGCATGTGTGCCTATTAATATGTCCACCTGGCCGGCTTCGAGCTTTTGGATGGTTTCCGTGAGGGCTTTGCCCGTCTTGAAGCGATTGATGTAATCAACGGTTACCGGAAAATCACGCAGTCTCCGTGCGAAGCTTCGGTAGTGCTGCATCGAGAGGATGGTCGTGGGAACAAGCACCGCGACCTGTTTGCCGTCAGCAGCTGCTTTGAATGCCGCACGGATGGCGACCTCGGTTTTTCCAAATCCCACATCGCCGCAGACAAGTCGGTCCATTGGAATGGGTTTCTCCATGTCCCGTTTGACGGCTTCAATGGCGGAATGCTGGTCGGGCGTTTCTTCGAACATGAAGCTCGCTTCCAACTCGTGCAGCATATAATTGTCCGGAGAAAAAGCAATGCCTTCGGCTTGTTTGCGCTGGGCATAAAGCTTGAGCAAGTCGAACGCCAACTCCTTGACGCGTGTTTTGGTCTTGGCTTTGGTCGCAGCCCACGTTCCGGTTCCTAGCTTGCTAATTTTCGGTTTGGTGCCTTCTTTGGATGTGTATTTCGAAATGCGGTGCAGCGAGTGAATGTTGACGTACAGAACATCTCCGCCTTTATAGGTCAATCGAATGGCTTCCTGCTCCTTTCCGTTGACTTCGATTTTTTGGAGCCCGCTGAATTCGCCGATCCCGTGGTCGATGTGCACGACGAAATCGCCAGGTTGGAGCGCCATGAGCTCCTTCAGTGTCAGGGCCTGCTTGTTTTTTTGGAACCCATCTTTCAGCCTGAAACGGTGGTAACGTTCAAATAACTCATGGTCGGTATAGACCAGTAACTTGAGGTCTTTGTCCACGAATCCAGCACTCAACTCCAATGGGATGGGTTGATGTGGTACTTCTTGTTCTCGGTCCGCGAAAATATCATGCAGCCGTTCAATCTGGGTGGCTTGACCGGCGACGATCACATTGTGGTAGCCCTGCCGGTGGTTGGCCTGGAGGTTGGACGTGATGAGGTCGAAATTCTTATTGAAGCTGGGCTGTGGAATCATGTCCCACGCGATGACAATGCGTTCAGGAAAGCTAGTCCCTCCATCGAATTCCTGAACATGGAAGGGGTCGATGAGGCGTTTAAACTTCTCGGGCCCTACAAATAGATCTTCTGGTGGTGTATAGGCTACTTGTTCCGAAACGCGGGCGAATGCATTGACAGCCCGCTCCATGGCCTTTTCCATGCTCACTTCGCAGCGATTGGCATCGGTCATCCAAATGCGTGTGTCCTCGGGGATGAAGTTGAAAAACGGCTCGACGGTTTCGTGCAAATTTCGATCTCCCACGTTGGGGACAATCACCGCTCGCGTCATCTTGTTGATGCTGAGCTGGTTGATGGGGTCGAACTTGCGAATGGATTCGACGTCGTCTCCAAAGAACTCAATGCGATACGGATGGTCAAAAGAGAACGAAAAGACATCTACGATGCCACCTCTGATGGCGTATTGTCCTGGTTCATAGACAAAATCGACCTTGTGAAAACCGTATTCAATGAACACTTCATCCAAGAAATCGAGGGTATACGATTCACCGAGAGAGAGTGTAAACGTTTGTTTTGAGAGCTCACGTCGACTGATCACTTGTTCAGCGACGGCTTCTGCGAAGGTCACGACCACGACTCCGCTTTGGGCGCGGTTGATTTCATTGAGCACCTCCGCGCGCATCGCAATGTTGGCGTTTTCAGTGACCTCTTCTTGGTAAGGAACGCGAGCGGAACGTGGGAAAAACAGAACACGTTGCCGCTTCCCGAGCAACTGTTCCAAATCATTCAGAAGATAGGCGGCGGATTCTTTGTCGTCCAATACGAACAAGTGACTGGCTCGTTGCTCTGAGTCAGGAGTGTGCTCTATGTCCCAGTCAATGCAGGCTGCAGCAAGGAGCGCCGTAGCGGATCCAACAATGCCCTTCAGCTCTGTTTTCGAGGACGCTTGCTCCCAGGTCCTCCGTAGCATTTCAGCACGAGGGTCCAATCGATAAAACGCCAATAGGTCTTCAACACGCATCGCAGAAATTCCAAATTTCGGATGCGAAGTTACGCGGGATTCCCCGGTTCAAATCGTTTTACTGCTTTTCCATCCAGCACGAGCGGAAGCCCTGAATGAGGTGCACGCTGCCCACATAGAAAGGCGATCGTTCATGCAGTGTTTGGGGGAGTTTTTCCAGGATGGAGCCCAAATCATCTTCAGCGGCTCCGCCTGCTTCAAGCGCGAGGAATGCCAAGGGAGCGCATTCATAACACAGGCGCAACTTGCCGTTGGGGTTGCTGACGGTGCTGGGGTAGAGGTAGATTCCGCCTTTGATGAGATTGCGGTGGAAGTCTGTGACCAAACTGCCGATATAGCGGCTTTTGAACCCCAATTCTGGAGCTTCTCGACAGCCAGCAATGAAACGCTTCGTGGCGGGGTTGGCTTCGCTTAAAAGCGCGTCGTTGATGGAGTAAATGCTGCCCGTTTCGGGAAATTGCATTTTGGGATGCGACAAGAAAAACTCGCCGACTGCGGGGTCTAATGTAAATCCATTGACACCTGAACCCGTTGTATACACGAGCATTGTCGAGGAGCCATAAAGGATATAACCGGCAACGACTTGTTCCGTTCCGCGTTGGAGAAAATCCTGGTCGCTGAGGGACTCTCCCATGGGGGTGACCCGCCGGAATATGCTGAAAATCGTTCCGATACTGACGTTGACATCGACATTGGAACTGCCATCCAATGGGTCAATCATGACAACATACTTGCCGGACTTTCCTTGGTCACCACATAATATGTAGTCCTCCTGTTCCTCAGACCCAATACCGGCGACGGACTTGCCGGCTGTCAGAATTCGCATGAAAGTGCGGTCGGCAAAGACATCGAGCTTTTGTTGGGCTTCGTTGTGGCTGTTCTCGGATCCTGCTTCACCAAGAATCCCGGCTAATCCTGCGCGGTTGACTTGGTGGTTCACAATTTTCGCGGCGACTCCGAGATCGGTCAGAAGTCGAGTGAGTTGACCGGATACAAACGGAAACTCCGCTTGTGTATCCATAATAAACTCTTGTAGGGTAATGGTTTTTCGCATTCGGCGGTTTTGATCATTGCATAACCGGCAACGAAGTTAATGCAAGCTTTCTGGCCTGGCGCGGAAGCGTGGCGTTAAGCCTGTCGCTCTAGTTGAATGATACGAGCGAGTTCCTGAAAGGCCTCGGGACTCAGCTGCTCAGCGCGCAGTCCCAAGGTAGCGGAGTCAATACCTTCTAAAGGAATGTCGGCTGATCTCAAGGCATTGCGCATGGTCTTGCGTCTTTGATTGAAGGCGGCTTTTACAATGGTCTTCAAATGACTGTACTCAAATCCGAGAGGCTCGTCGGTCTTTCGCACGAGGCGCAGCACGCCACTGTGTACTTTGGGTGGAGGGATGAAAACTTCAGGGGGAACCGTGAATAAGTATTCGGAGCTATAATATGTCTGGATCAATACGCTGAGGATTCCATAGACCTTGGAGCCGTGCTTGGAGCAGACGCGTTCTGCGACCTCTTTTTGAAACATACCGACCAATTGAGGGACTTGACTTCTTGATTCAAGCGTTTTGAAAAGGATTTGAGAACTGATATTATATGGAAAGTTGCCACAGATGATGACTTGCTCAGTCCCGAAGGATGCGGAGAGTGGCATGTGAAGGAAGTCTCCTTCAATCACCTTGTCAGAAGGCATCCAGTCCTGTGCCTGAAGGTGCACAATGCTCTCGTGGTCCACATCGATGGCCCACAACTGAATGTCATTGCGCTGCAATAAGGGACGTGTGAGGGCTCCGGTACCCGGTCCAATCTCCAAAACAGTCAATCCGCTCGGGTTCTCGAGACTATCTGCGATTCGCTGAGCTGTGTGTTCGTCAGCAAGAAAGTGTTGACCCAGATGTTTCTTGGCTTTGACAGAATGAGAGTGCTTCATGAATAAGTTTCAAGCGCAAAGGTCGACTAGCTCAACTTAATCTTCAACCAAGTGGCCCTCTTCCAAAATCTGGAGGTTCGTTCGAAATGCCGCGGTTGAATTCCCAAAAAGAGCTTGATGCTCTGCCTGGAGCTGCGGTGCAAATTGGGTGTTATATGTTTCAAGTGACTCCTTGGAGAACGCCACGTATTGCACTGCAACCGCAATGCCACCGGCTTCTTCACCGATTATTCTGCAAATTCGATAAGATTCGAAACAATTGGATGAAAAAATTTTAGGGATATGATTTTCGGTCATAAATCGTAGCCAATCCGCGTATTTCAAGGAATCCACATTGATTGTAACATTGTATAAAACACGATTTGACCGACGGTTAATAGAAATTTGTCGCAAGGGTTTGGTGGTTTGTCGAGATTTTTCTTGTATATTCGAGTTCTGAAATCTTAACCAAGATAAAGTGATGCGTACACTTTTCCTCTCCCTGCTCTGTTTATTCGGAGCCTTAACAGTTCTGCAAGCGCAGGACTCTCAATACGGAATCGCCTATCAGGCGGTTGCCCGTGATGCCGATGGCGACCCTCTTTCGGTCGCCGCGCTTGATGTCAAAATTACCCTCATGGGTAGTGGCGGTGCCTTGTGGCAAGAAACTCAATCTGTAACAACCTCTCAATTCGGGAACCTCGCCCTCACCATCGGTGCAGTGGAAGACGGTCTCACCGATGTTGATTGGTCTGATCCCAGTTTATCCTTTGAAATAGAGGTGAACGCTGGAGCAGGTTATCAGTCATTCGGAAATGTTCAAGTGCAAGCAGTGCCAGTGGCAATGTATGCGCTCAATGGACAAGAAGATGAAATTGCTGATTTGCAACTTCAACTCAACAGCCTCGGAGGCGACGTAACGACCTACGTAGACAATTTGCAAGGAGCTATCTCCGGCAATACGGATGCGATTGGCCAGTTGCAAGCTGACATGGGTGAAGAAGTTGAAGCAATCAACAGCAATGCTGACTTCCTTCTAGGCTTGATCCAAGACAATCAAGGTGCAATTTCCATTTTGCAGACGCAAGTTGGGGACAACACCCTTGACTTGGCTAGTCTGTTAGGTGCTATCGCAGTGAACGAAGCTGGAACAGGCATTACTGTTCTGGATATGACTGTGACGGGCACGTTGGACATTGAAACCTTCAGTGCTAACTATGCACTCTTTGGTAGCATGAATGCAACAGATGCTTACATCGAAGATTTGACAGCTGAGTCTATTCAGATGTTTGATGGAATCGTTATGTTCGATTTGGATGTCAACGGAAACGTTGCTGTAGGTGGAGACATTACAATGGGTGGCCACCTCGTGGCGACACAAACATATGTTGACGCTGCAGATGCCATTTTGAATGGAGCGATTGAAGCCAACTCTGCTGCTGATACTCAACAAGCGATTGCTGATGCTGCTGCTTTAGCTTCTGGCCTTGCTGCCAACGCTTCTGCCGACGCTATTGAGTCTGCTGCTGGTGATGCATCTGACGATGTATTGCAAGGCAACATTGAAGCAAACGCTTCTGCTGATGCTATTGAATCTGCTGCTGGTGATGCCTCTGACGATGTGTTGCAAGGCAACATTGACGCCAATGCTTCTGCTGACGCTATTGAGTCTGCTGCTGGTGATGCATCTGACGATGCGTTGGAGGCT
>CALGEI010000182.1 GCA_937881575.1 uncultured Flavobacteriales bacterium
AAGACTGAATACTCATTAAATACCACGCGTTATAGCTATTCGCAGAAAAAAGACCCCATACAGGGGAAGGGTACGCCAAGAAGAGCTCCATCGGATCAATGACAAGATCACGGTAGCGGAGGTTCGATTGGTCGGTGAGAATGTGGAGCCTTGTGTGATGAAAACACAAGACGCCATCAAGCTTGCCCTTGAAATGGACTTAGACTTGGTTGAAATTTCTCCCAAGGCTGAACCACCTGTATGCAGGATCACGGAGTACAAGAAATTCTTGTACGACCAGAAAAAGAAGCAAAAGGAAATCAAAGCGAAACAACAAAAAGTGGTGGTCAAGGAAATCCGATTCGGACCGAATACGGATGATCATGACTTTCAGTTCAAGTTGAAGCATGCGCGCAAGTTCCTTGAGGAAGGTTCAAAGTTGAAAGCTTACGTTTTCTTCCGAGGACGAACGATTGTTTTTAAGGAGCGTGGAGAGATTCTGTTGTTGAAGTTTGCACAAGAGTTGGAGGATATGGGAGTGGTTGAACAATTGCCGCGATTGGAGGGCAAGCGCATGACCATCATATTCAATCCGAAGAAGAAATAACCAAAAAAATCCGAGGCCATGCCGAAGATGAAAACCAAAGGAAGCGCCAAGAAGCGTTTCAAACTTACTGGGAGTGGAAAAATCAAGCGAAAGCACGCCTTCAAGAGTCACATCTTGACTAAAAAGGCGACGAAGCAGAAGCGGAATTTGACGCATACGACAACCGTTGATAAAGCGGATGTTCCGAACATCAAGCGCCAGCTCTGTGTCTAAGCACGATTGGTCTCTCTCATTTTAAAACCATCCGGTTTTGTTGAACCCGGTACTCGGTATTCAAGATTAGCCTTTGTGCTAGCACCGCTTACCTAAAAAAACGAAGAACATGCCACGTTCAAACAATGCAGTAGCGTCGAGGACCCGCCGTAAAAAGGTACTCAAAATGGCGAAAGGGTACTACGGTGCTCGTAAAAACGTCTGGACGGTCGCTAAAAACGCCGTTGAAAAAGGTTTGCTCTATGCCTATTCAGGCCGAAAGCAAAGAAAGCGTCAATTCCGATCTTTGTGGATCATGCGAATCAATGCCGGTGCTCGTGAGCACGGCATGTCGTATAGCACTTTGATGGGAGCACTTTCCAAAAAGGGAATTGAATTGAACCGAAAGGTTTTGGCTGATCTAGCCATGAACCACCCCGATGCGTTCAAAGCTGTGGTGGACCAAGCGAAATAACCACCGCAAGGTGTTTGCATAGAAAAAGCCGTCTCCATAGGGGACGGCTTTTTTATTGATGGATATTTTCTCGGTTCGTTAAGATCCAATCTGCGATTTCAATGCCCGCTCTTTTGCTTTGGCTGCTGCTGTATAATCGGGTTTCAAACGCAGTGCTTCCGTGTAGTCTTCAAGGGCGCTTCGAACTTGACCTGTACTTTCAAGGGAAAGCCCCCTGTTGTAGAATGCTTGGTGGTAATAAGGAAGATGAGCGATGGCTTCCGTAAACCAGTAAGCAGCACTATCGTAGGATTGTAGGTACTCCAGGTGGATGTAGCCTTGGTTGTATGATGCGGTGGCATTGGTTGGGTCCAACAACAGAATTCGCCGATACAGTTCGAGGGCGTCCAGGTGACGCTCAGAGTCCTGCAGAAAGATGGCGAGATTGTAAAGCGGCTCAACCGCGCTCGGGCGCAATTCCATCGCAGAACGATAGTATTCTTCTGCCAAAGGGTTTTGTTGACTTGCCAAGAAAATACCCAAGGTGATGAACCCATCAAAAAATTCAGGATTGACCTCTACGGCAGTTTGGAAAGAGCTCTGGGCTTTCTCGAGGGCTCCCGTTGTCTCGTAAATGCGCCCCTTCATCCAGTATGCCTCATGCAATTGATCGTCCACGCGCAAGGCGCGATTGAGCCAATCAAACGCTTCGTCGTATTGGTTGAGGTGTATTGCAAATTCTGCTCTGCGCATCAAACACGGGATGTCATCAGGAAAGCGCTGAAGACACCCTTCGAGTTTGACTAAGCACGGTTCAAACTGCCGCAATTGGTAAAAAACCTCCGCTTGCATTTCCCAAGCTGGAGCGTAATTGGAATCCGCACGCAAAGCGAGACCCCAATCTTCAAGCGCTCCTGCAGCATTGCCATCCTTCAGTTTGAATTCTGCTCTGGCCCCATAGACAATGGGGTCCTGAGGGTTGCTACGGATATTGTCGTCAAGGGAATCCAAAGCAGACAACTCACGCTCTAAAGGGAGCGGAGCTGTCTGTTCAGAATTGTGGCATCCCGCCAATACAATGCAAGAAGCGAATGCGATCGCCGGTAGGATGTCCCGACTGTATTCGATCATGCTTCAGCAGCTTCTTCAACGAGCAATGGTTCAGCAACAGGTCCGGCAATTGCTTGCTTGATGAGCCCTTCTAACTCCTCCATCAACTCTTGATTGTCTTCTAGCAAATTGCGAACAGCGTCGCGCCCTTGGCCCAATTTAGTTTCGCCGTAACTAAACCATGATCCGGACTTCTTGATGATGTTCATGTCAACGCCCAAATCAATAATCTCTCCGGATTTGGAGATTCCTTTTCCATAAAGGATGTCAAATTCAGCTTTTCGGAAGGGAGGGGCGACTTTGTTCTTGACCACCTTGACTTTCGTCCGGTTGCCGAGCACCATGTCGCCGTCTTTGATTTGAGTTGAACGACGAATGTCCAAACGAACGGATGCATAGAATTTTAAAGCGTTTCCACCGGATGTCGTTTCAGGATTTCCGAACATCACCCCGATCTTCTCCCGCAATTGGTTGATGAAGATGCAGCAGCATCCTGTTTTGGAAATGGAACCGGTCAATTTTCTGAGGGCTTTCGACATCAAGCGAGCTTGCAAGCCAACCGATGAATCGCCCATTTCACCCTCAATTTCAGCGCGAGGTGTCAAAGCTGCAACCGAGTCGATGACGATCAAGTCGATGGCGCCAGAGCGAATCAAATTGTCGGCGATTTCAAGAGCCTGTTCGCCATTGTCCGGCTGAGAAATCAACAAATTTTCTGTATCAACACCTAAGTTCTCTGCGTAGTATTTATCGAAGGCGTGCTCAGCGTCAATGAAGGCACAAATACCTCCTTGCTTTTGCGCTTGCGAAATAGCATGAATGGCCAATGTGGTTTTCCCAGAGCTTTCAGGGCCGTAAATTTCGACCACCCGACCGCGCGGATACCCTTGGATGCCCAAGGCGAGGTCTAAGGTTAAAGAACCCGAAGGGATGGATTCAATCGCCTCCACAGGCTCATCACCTAATTTCATTACGGCACCCTTGCCATATGTTTTGTCCATGCGGTCCAATGTCAATTGAAGCGCTTTGAGTTTTTGTGCGTCTGCAGCCATTTTTTCTTGTTTAGGACGAAGGTATCTACCCTACATCGTAATGAACTTACGGAGTGAATGGTTTTTTGTCAACGAAGAACCTCGTTTTGTGCGCGCAGCGTTTTTCAGAGTCCAAAACCGGCCAACACTTCAGCAGCGTGATCCTTTGTTTTGGGCTTGCGAATGACCTCAAGAATGTGTCCTTTTTCATCAATGAGGAAAGTCGTTCGATGCGTCCCTTCGTATTCCTTCCCCATGAATTTCTTGAGACCCCAAACTCCAAAGGCCTGATGCAAGCTCAAATCTTCATCGCAAGCGAGGTCAAAGGGAATGCTGTATTTGTTGATGAACTTAACATGTTTGGCTGCAGGATCAGGACTAACGCCGAGAATGCGAATCCCAGCATCGGTCAAGGATTCATGGTTTTCCGTCAAATTGCAAGCTTGAGCGGTGCAACCTGGAGTCATATCGCGCGGATAGAAATACAAGACCAATTTGGCTCCAGCGTAATCCGCTAAGTTGCGTGAGCTGCCATCTTGAATCGTGGCATGGAAGGAAGGAGCCGCTAATCCGGCTGCGAGTGGGGAGGCTATTTTAGTCATGAAATAGAAACACTTGGATTAACGGCAAGTTCGGTGCTACTCTCTGCAATTTTATGCCCAATTTGCTAACGCATGTCAACTGAGTTCCAATACCTTGATGTAGTGCTGCCTTTGGCACTCCCTAAATTGCTGACTTACAGTCTGGAGGGAGTCGTAAATCCGGTTGAATTGGGGATGCGCGTGGTCGTTCAAGTGGGGACAAAAAAACAGTACACAGCAGTCGTTTGGCGATTGCACAATGACAGACCCGTTGGTTATGCGGCGCGTCCCATCGAATCAGTGGTGGATGAATACCCCGTTGTCGTCGAATTGCAGCGTGCTTTTTGGGAATGGATGGCAGGGCATTATATGTGTTCACGTGGAGAGGTCATGGCAGCGGCCATGCCGGCCGGACTGAAGTTGAGCAGCCAAACCCGCTTGGTTTTGCATCCAGATCGAGACCCACAAGTGGAGCGGGGAATTTCAGAATTGGATGCTGCTGCAGGGCTGCTCTTTGAGGCTGTTTTAGCACATGGCGGTTTGACTGTGCAGGATGCGGCGAAGTTGCTTGAAGTTCAATCTCCGCAACGCGCCATCAACCGACTCGTAGACGCCGGATTGGTGCTGACTGAAGAAGAATTGAAAGAACGGTATCGTCCGAAAATGGAGCGTGTAGTGTCGTTGGCTCCCAACTACCGGGAAGAGTCGTCTGTTCAAAGCCTATTGGATGTTCTGGAGAAGCGAGCACCGAAGCAAGCCGAAGCTCTTTTGGGCTACCTAGGAGCCGCATCTACTTGGGGCGCTGCGATTGCTGAGAAACCCTTGTTGCAGCGTCTTGGTGCAGGCACGGAGGTGATGCGGAAATTGGAGGAGCGGGGTGTTTTGCATCGATCCAAGCGGCCTGAATTTGCTTCAATTGAGGCCAAGCCAGGGCAGAATCGATCGTTGCCCATTCTCAGTCCTGTGCAAAAGACAGCGTATCAGGCATTGACCATGAGTCGTGATTCAGGCCGCATGGCCTTGCTTCACGGCATTACGGGGTCGGGAAAGACAGAGATATACATTCATCTGATTGCGGACGCCTTGGAAGCAGGAGGCCAGGTGCTGTTTCTGGTCCCCGAAATCGCCTTGACCACTCAACTGATTCAACGCCTCGAATTGTATTTCGGCGCTTACATGAGTGTGTACCACAGTCGGTTTACGACACGCGAAAGAACAGAAACGTGGCTAGACGTTTTGGGCGCTCCTTTGCACAAGAAGCGAAATTCAAAAGGCGGTCGGCTGGTCGTGGGGCCTCGTTCGGCCATTTTTTTGCCTTTCACTCAACTGAAACTAGTTCTAGTGGACGAAGAGCACGAAGGGAGCTTCAAGCAACAAGATCCTGCGCCTCGCTATCAGGCGAGAGACGCTGCGATGTGGTTGGCGCACAAAGCAAGGGCGTTTGCCGTACTGGGATCGGCGACGCCATCAGTTGAGACTCATTGGTTGGCTGACCAAGGTAAATTGGACCGGGTGAATCTGACCGAACGTTTTGGTGGAGTTCAGCTCCCTGAAATTATGTGTGCTGATTTGCGCAAGGCCCATCGCCAACGCGCCATGTTTGGCCATTTTTCGAGGATGCTCAAATTGGAAATGGAGGAGACGCTGAAATTGGGAAAGCAAATCATCCTTTTTCAAAACCGTCGAGGGTACGCGCCGATGTGGCAGTGTGCCACCTGTGCTTGGATGCCGGGATGTGAGCGCTGTGATGTCCCCTTGACGCACCATAAATGGAAGAATGAGCTCCATTGTCATCACTGTGGTTACATGGAGGTGCCTCCGCCAAAAATCTGTGTTTCATGTGGAAAGGCGACCATGGAGCCCAAGGGGTTAGGGACAGAGCGCATAGAGGAAGAACTGAAGGAACATTTCCCTCAAGCACGGGTGGCCAGGATGGACTGGGATACGACGCGGAGTAAGCATGGGCACGAGCGTTTGGTGCGTGCTTTTGCCAATCAGGAGTTTGATATTCTTGTCGGTACGCAAATGGTGACCAAGGGATTGGATTTTGCACATGTCCGCCTGGTCGGTGTTTTGAACGCCGACCGCATGCTGAGCTTTCCTGATTTTCGCTCATTTGAACGCTCATTCCAAATGTTAACGCAGGTGGCCGGTAGAGCTGGCCGTTCTGGTGAACGAGGCAAGGTGATCTTGCAAACCTTCAATCCGGAACATTGGGTATTGAACAAGGTCATGGAGAATGATTACCACGGGCTTGTAAAACAAGAGCTCATGGAGCGAAAGAATTACAATTACCCGCCGTTTGATCGACTGATTCGGATTACGCTACGTCATTCTGACGCCCACCGTTTGGACGCGGCGGCTGAGGTCTTGGCCTTTCGTTTACGCCAGCGATTCGCCGACCGGGCAATAGGGCCTGAAACTCCTGTCCTCAGCCGAATCAACGATCTGCATCACCGCATTATCCTGTTGAAGTTTGAGCGCGCCTTGGCGCCAGCCTCTTACAAAAGTCTTTTGAGTGAAGACGTCGTTTCCTTTCAGTCCGACGAACGCTTCAAGCGCATTCGCATCACAGTTGATGTAGACCCGGTTTGACCGAGTGGCGCATTCCGGATGGGGAAACAAAGGACCAAATACAAGGGGTGTTCAATGTCCATCCCAGTCGATCCAATCCAATTTTTGTAGGAGCCGCAGGCAGTGTCAACTCCATTTCATGGAGTTTTTTTCCTGTCAAGTCATAGGAGGTTCCAATCCAACGCCCAGCCTGTTGGCAAGCCAATGTGAGCTGTTGACCATCCCATTCTACGGATTCCAAGAATTCGGGTGTCTCAATCAAATCGCTCGTGTCTCCAAAATAGTGAAAGGAGGGGGTTCCGTTGCCGCTATTGGCAACTCCCAAAGTATCCGTTTCAATGGCAAAACTGATGTCCGCCGGATTGGCGAGACCGGAGCCGGCACCTTGAACGGCGATTTCAGATGTGCTGAAGTCATTGGAAAACTTGGTGATGCGTGCTGGCGACCAAGAGCTAACGTAGAAAGAGCCTTCGGAATCCAGATCAATGCCATCCAAGTTGCCGATGCCCGATCCGTTGACCAAAGTGGTGAGCTCACCGGAATCCAAATCGGCGGCCAAAATGGGGGCGTTGTTTCCCCAGTTGACAATCACAGCGCGGTTGTTCGCTTCGTCAATGACCACTCCGTTGGGGGTCGTTCCTGTATTGGAAACCAGGACTTCCGAGCTCATGTTGGCTGGATCAGCGATGAGAACACGGTGAATGCGCCCTGTTGAAAAATCACTGACGATCACTTCACCCGTTCGGCTGCCCATGCCGTTGAGAAAGCCAGCTCCCGAAATGAGGAGTGTTCCCAGGGGTTCAGCCGTTTCTAGATCATAGGCGCGAATGACATTGTTGCCAATGGCGATGAGCATGCCGTCCACCACTTCCATTCCATGGGTCGCACTCGCTGTCCCGAAATAGCTGTATGAGGCTCCTCCGTTGCTCGTTTCTAGCAGACTCGTTCCGTTTGAAATGAACCAACGGTTGCTGGTTGCATCGTATTCAGCGGCTTCAATATTGCCCGGGGTTTGCGCCAAAGCGCCGGACGCAATCAAAATAATACTCGCAACAAGGGATGTGAGGTGTTTCATGGTGAAAGGGTTGTCGGTGTGAATTTAGGGAGCAATTGCAACGAGCCGGTTTCTATTGTTCAGACCCTGTTGCTTGCGTTGTCTGCGCACGAATGTACAAACGGGCAACGATCAGCCAAAAGAAGGAAAAAAGGATGGACGCTGCGATGGCATAGCCTGCGATGCTCGTAGGTTCGGTCAATTCAGGAATGGGTGGGGCTTCCCAGAGGCTTTGGGTTTTGCGCTGAAGCATGGCTTGCATCCGTCTCCAGAGACTACGCGCCAGAAAATAACTTCCAAATCCCACGATAGGCGTTAGAATCAGCCAGGCTTGAAACCAAGGTTCCGCGTTTATTTTCCAACGATTCATGGTGTCATCGACCGCCAAAAATGGAACTGCCTACGCGGATCATCGTCGACCCTTCATCGACCGCGATGCGCCAATCTCCGCTCATGCCCATGGAAAGGGTGTTCCAGTCAGGGTGGGCTGCTAGCAGCGAATCATACAAGTGCCTGAGCTGCTTGAATTCTTGAG
The DNA here is from genome assembly GCA_937881575.1 of uncultured Flavobacteriales bacterium. Taxonomy (GTDB): domain Bacteria; phylum Bacteroidota; class Bacteroidia; order Flavobacteriales_D; family Sanyastnellaceae; genus UA16. Next base: position 8,118 of record CALGEI010000182.1, read on the forward strand.
CAATCTGTTGTTGATCTGGGGTGAAGGTGGCCATGCCCATCAGACCGCGAATCCGAACGTGCTCAAAAGAGACCACGGCCTCTTCCTCGAGGTATCGCTGCAAATCGGGTGCCTTCCAACCATATTTCACTTCCTCTTGAGCGATGTGCACTTGCAAAAGAACATCCACAGTTCGTCCGAAATTCTTAGCACGACGGTCAATCTCTTTCAAAAGATGCGCACTGTCTACAGCATGGATGAGATGCACAAAGGGAACGATGGCTTTGACTTTGTTGGTTTGAAGATGGCCAATCTGGTGCCAACGAATGTTCTTGGGAAGGGTCGATTCTTTTTCTTGCAATTCTTGGACCCGATTTTCACCGAAGTCCAATTGATTCGCTTCGAGGGCCTCTTCGATGCAATCGTTGGGCTTGGTTTTGCTCACCGCCACAAGCGTCACATCTTCAGGAAGTTCCGTGCGAATGGACTCCAAGCGTTCTTGAATGGAAAGCGATGAGGGGCTCATGATTCGAATGAATGGATGAACAGACCGCTGCGAAGTTTGGGTTCTATCCAGGTACTTTTTGGTGGCAATGTGCCGCCGGCATCAGCGACCGCCTTGATCTGGTCCATCAACACGGGGTGCAATTCAAAAACACAGCGATCCAGATGCTGCGCTACGCGGGCGCGCAACTGTTCGGAAGTCCATGTTCCAGGGAGATACTTAAGCCGAGGGTCTTTGCGTGCATCGCCAATGTCGAAGTGCGGTTTCAGGACCGCTTCATTCAGCCAGCCGGCATCAATTCCACGCGCCATCTCTTCGCGCAGCGTCCATTTCCAGCTACCGTGAGCGTTGTGCACATGCACAATTCCGGGTGATGCAGGTGCGTCGTACGGAAACTCCAACGGTGCGCATTCGAATTGATCCTGAAGTTGAACAAACAGCGCATTCCACGCATTCAAGGAGCGTTCCGTTTTGATGACCTCACGGTGATAACCGCGAATAATCAATTCGGATTCAGGAATCACGTACGTCAGGAGGCCTTGTTTGTTTGCTTCTTCAGGACTGCGCTTTCTCAATTCGATGCTCGAAGCGACCCGGTGATGGCCGTCCGCGAGATAGAGCGCTGGGAGTTGAGACGCTACTGCAGTGAGTTCTGAAGCTTGTTCGGGACTCATCAACCAAATGGTGTGTCGGATGCGGTCAGTGGTGGAGAAGTCAAAGTCCGAAGGGCCTGAAGCAATGGCAGCGAGGTGGGCGGTCAATTGGGTCGACGCTAGATTGTTTTCGGGGTAAGCACACAAGACAGGCTCGGCGTTGCAGCCGACTTCTTCCAAATAAGAAGCAAATAACTTTTCGCGTTTTTTCAGCGTCTGCTCGTGTAGCTTCAGCTTGCCTTCCTCGATGGACTTCAAGTCCATCAAGGCCACAATCCCCGTACAGATACCGCTTGGAGATGCCTGACGGTAGACTGCAATTGTTGATTCATTGGATGATTCAAGCCAGCCACTTTTTAAAAAAGCGTGGAATTCTTTTTTGACGAGCTGAAAAAAAGCCTTCGTCCCACGTTTGGCTTCAATTTTTTGCTGGCCGTCAGGATTGATCACGTGCAAATAGCTGAAGGGATTCCGTTCAAGCTTATCCCTGAGTTCCGCCTTGCTGTATGTCAAATACGACCTTGAAGCAACCAGATGTGCTTTGTCCTTCGAGGGAAGGATGATTCGAAATGACCGGAGCCAGTTCAACCGGGTAAGTTGTCGTTGATCTCCTGAACAATGGAAACGATTTCCATTCCAATGCGTTCCTGCGCTTCTGACGTGGCCGCTCCGATGTGCGGCGTCAAGGCAATTTTGGCGTGACGCATGAGGTCTTGACGCGGCTTGGGTTCACCAACGAATACGTCGAGGCCGGCCCCAGAAACGTGTCCAGAATTCAGCGCTTCGATGAGGGCGTCTTCATCGACGACTCCTCCACGTGCAGCATTGATCAGCATGACTCCGCGTTTCATTTGGTTAAATTCCTTGGCGCCTACAACAGCATCGCCATTGGCTTGAGCGGGAATGTGCAGACTAATGGCATCCGCTTGAGCAAAGGCCTCTGCCATGGTGACCAATGGGATGTTGACTTCTACGGTGGTGTCTCCAATGGTAACGGGAAGCGCATGTGAACCGGTTTGCTGGTCGACTCCAATGACCTTCATGCCACATCCCAATGCATAGCTCGCGAGCGACTGGCCGATGCGGCCAAAACCAATGATAGCCAGCGTTTTGCCGCGAATTTCAGCGCCTTTGCCATAGGCTTTTTTCAATCCTTTGAATTGATCTGTTCCTTCAACGGGCATGCGGCGGTTGCTATCGTGCAAAAATCGGCTGAGGCCAAAAAGATGCCCCATGACCAATTCGGCCACGCTCTGAGAACTCGATGCTGGCGTGTTTCGAACTGCGACACCCTGCTCTCGGGCATAGGCCACGTCGATGTTGTCCATTCCTACACCCCCACGAATGACAAATTTGAGGTCAGGACATGCATCGATGAGCGGTTGTCGAATTTTAGTTGCGCTGCGGACGATGACCCCATGAACGTGTTCGTTTTGGATAAAAGCGACCAAGTCTTGTGGTTCAACGAACTCAGTCCATACGCGATGTCCGGCAGTCTCCAGAGCTTCTTTTGCTGCGGCGCTGATGCCATCGTTGGCGAGAATGTTCATGTCGTGAAGTCTAAATAGTGGTGTGTAGAATCGAATCAGTTCAAATCAATGGGTGCGCTCAAGCTCTTGCATCACATCGACCAAGACCTGCACGGAAGCTTCGGAAAGTGCGTTGTACATAGAGGCACGATAGCCTCCAACACTGCGATGGCCTTTAAGCCCATTGATGCCAGCATTTTTCCATAGCCCATCAAAGACGGCTGCATGCGCCTCATCTTTCAGTCGGAACGTGGCGTTCATGGTGGAACGACTTTCGACCGTTGCATGGCCTTCGAACAAACCATTGCGGTCAATCTCTTGGTAGATGAGGTTGGCCTTTCGTTGGTTTCGAAGCTCCATGGCTTGCACGCCTCCTAGGGATTGCATCCAGCGCATAGTGAGCATGGACACATAAATTGGAAAGACGGGAGGCGTGTTGAACATGCTGTCTTTGGAGGCATGAACTGCTAAATCTAAATAGGATGGAATCGTGCGGCCTGTTTTCCCGAGAGCTTCTCGATCAAAGGCATACATGACTGTTCCGGCAGGCCCCATGTTCTTTTGAGCGCCTGCATAGATCAATTGAAAGGCTTCCGGGTCGAACGTTCTTGAGAAAATATCCGAACTCATGTCTGCAATGAGCGGCACGCTACTCGCAGGAGTGCCTGCAAATTGGGTGCCGAAAATGGTGTTGTTGGATGTGTAATGCAGATAGGCTGAACCGGAAGGCACGGCATCGAGTTGAGGAATCCTGTCGTAGTTGGTGGCTTTGGAAGATCCAATGACATGAGCGGTTCCGGCATGTTGGGCCTCTTTGATGGCCTTGTTGGCCCAGGTGCCCGTATCAACATACGCTGCAGCGCCACCTTCAGGAAGGAAATTGTAGGCCGCTGTGAGAAAGCCCAAGCTGGCTCCGCCTTGCAGGAACAGCACATCAAAACGATCGGGCAGTCCCAAGAGGCTTCTTACCAAGCTGCGAGCTTCCTCCATGACAGCAACAAATTCCTTGCTACGATGGGAGATTTCAATGAGTGAAAGGCCCATGCCGTTGAAGTCAAGAACGGCTTGGGAAGCTTCTTGCATAACTTCGGGAGGAAGGATGCAAGGACCGGCAGAAAAATTGTGGATTTCCATGTTGCAAAGTTGGTGCATTGCGTCCGGAAGTCACAGCGTTTTCGAGAAGATTTTGTTAACGCGAATCGCGTGTTTTCCCCGTGATTTTAACGTGTCAGATTTTCAGCTTTTTCCCGATAGAGCTGCAAATGAAAAAGGTCGGTCGTCGGCAATTGTTGAACCATGTCTATATGGGAAACGAGTCCCTTCAAGATCCGCAGTCGTCGGTCTTCACTGGGGATGAGTCTGAGCAGTTGAGCCCCTTGGTCTGCCGTGATGCATCCAACTTGTTGCCGTGATTCGATGGTTCTGCATTTGTCCGATTCAAAGGTGAAGGCTTTCACGGCATTGTACCAGCTTTGAAAAGCGCTTTCAGCGATCAGAGGGAAGCAACTTCCAGTCAGTGAAAAAGAGGGGAGAGAATCCAATTGAGAACGCTGAAATTGGATTACGATGTCGTTGGGAAGCAGCGTCGCGGAGTCTCCGTTTAGAGGAGCATTCCATTCGACCTCGTTCGGTTGATCGCACGGCATTATTTGCTCACGGTAGATTCCATTGGCTTCGAATCGAAGCGTAACAAACGGTCCTTCACATGGAGCAGACCACAGCCAAATGGAGTCATTCCACACTGAGTCTAAAAGCAGTGTTTCTCCTGCTACGAGCACTCGCCATGAGGTTTGAGTCGTTGTGTCGAGAGGGATGGAGTCAAGGCTGCCATAGGGCTGCACTTCGTCTTGGGCATTTCCTACTGCAGATAGGATTGCACCCAGAGCAACCAGCAGTGACATAGGAGCAATTCTCATGACATCGAGTCTTTGGTCGCCGTGTTTGTGGAGGCGGATCGTCCAGAAAGCCAATCCAGCGGCTTGCCGATGCTCAGTGCGGTTGTTTTTTGAGCAACCCAAAGCATGCAAACCACTCCCCAAGCGCTCGCTAAGCCGACGCGAAAAAGGTGCCAAGTGGTGCCGCTTTGTTCTGAGAAGAGGTTCTCGCTCCATGTTGCGATTCCCCAGCAGCCTATTGCAGTCAACAGCAATGAGGCGGTTCCAGCCTTTAAAGAACGAAGCGCGGATGAGGCTGTCCATTGGGTGATGTGGACAACGAGAACCGCCATGGCAATAAACTGCATGGCCGTAGCGAAGGTGACACCCCAGGCCACACCCAAAATGCCGTGGTCATGGTTCATTGCGAACCAAGCCGCACTGCCAATTGCGAGGAGAAAGGCCAATTTGATGAACGTCGCCATCACAAGGGAGTCCAGCGCACGCACGACTGCATCACCGAGCTTGATGAGGGAGCGCATGGCTACACCGAGAAATAGGATTTGAACGACTGGGCCCGCCAAAAGGTATTGGTCACCTAAAAATAACACGGCGACATCAGTGGCAAACCAAACCAATACGGCGCTCATTGGGAAGATGAGCCAGGCAATGACGGCCGCGGCGCGTTCGACGACCTGTCGCAAGGCTGTTAAGTCTTTTTGAAGGGATGAAAGTCCGCTGAACAAAACGCTATCGCCGAGTTTGCCTAAAATGGTAATCGGCAATCCCAAGAGATAAGCAGAACGATCGTAAATACCCGTTTCAGTCCATCCCGAAGCGTCTGAACCGGTATTTGAGAGATGGCCCACGAAGAGCGTGTCGACTTTACTAGCCGCGTAATTGCTTACGTTGAAGAGGGTTGAGCGCCCGCCATATCCCAGCATTTCCTTCAATGTTGTGCCGTCAAAAGTCACGTTGACACGGACAGGGTGTAGCAACCAATAGAGCAAGGCCAAAAGTGCATTTTGTGCGAGCAATGCAGCCACATAGGACCAGATTCCATAACCTGCGTAAGCCAATCCCAATCCCAAAAAGAGATTGCCCAGAACCATCGCAATCGAAGAAGCAATAAAGAGCTTCTTGAATCCCATTGAGCGAATCAAAAGGCTTCGCGGCACGATCGCCAGCCCCGATAGAACAAAACTCAGAGCAATCCAACGCAACACATCGGTTAGCAGGGGTTCCTCAAAAAAGAAACCGATGGAGGGCGCAGATACATACATGGCCGCGAAGAACACGATGCCTAAAATCAATGAAAATGAAAAAGCACAACGAATGTGGCGGTCTTCAAGATTCAGCCGTTGAATCAAGGCCGGACCAATTCCCACTTGAGCGAAAATCTCGACAAATCCAACCACGACAAGCGCAATGGCCATCACGCCAAAGTCTGCCGGTACGAGAATGCGGGCTAAAATGGAAATGAAGGAAAGTTGCAACACCACCTGGACAATCACATTGACGGATTGCCAGCGAATCGACGCAGCGAAAGGTGGTGTTACCCTTTGCTTCATCAGCGGGCGATGCTCACAGAACGTTTCTCCCGAATCACCGTGATCTTGACTTGACCTGGATAGGTCATTTCATTCATGATGCGCTGGGACAGGTCGATGGACAGTTGATCTGCCGCTTCATCAGAGACTTGATCGCTCTCGACCATCACGCGCAATTCACGACCCGCTTGGATGGCGAATGACTTGGTGACGCCGGGATATTCTAGTGCCAAGTTTTCCAAGTCGCGCAATCGCTGCACGTAGGCCTCAACCATTTCACGTCGAGCACCGGGTCTCGCGCCGGAAATGGCGTCACAGACTTGGATGATGGGGGAGAGCAACGTGGTCATTTCGATCTCGTCGTGGTGGGCGCCGATTGCGTTGCAGATGTCCGGCTTCTCACCGAATCGTTCAGCCAGTTTCATTCCGAGCAGTGCGTGGGGCAATTCACTTTCTTCATCGCTCACTTTACCGATGTCGTGCAACAAACCAGCGCGTTTCGCAGCTTTCGGATCCAGTCCCAATTCTGCGGCCATGGTAGAGCACAGGTTGGCTACTTCGCGACTGTGCTGGAGCAAGTTCTGGCCGTAAGAGGAACGGTACTTCATGCGTCCGACCATGCGAATCAATTCGTTCTTGATGTTGTGGATGCCCAAGTCGATGCACGTACGCTTGCCGAGTTCAAGAATCTCCTCTTCAATCTTCTTGATGACCTTGGCCACGACTTCTTCAATGCGTGCGGGGTGGATTCGCCCGTCAGTCACCAGCTGGTGCAATGACAGGCGGGCAATCTCGCGACGCACCGGGTCAAAACAACTGAGGATGATCGCCTCCGGTGTGTCGTCTACAATGAACTCGACACCTGTAGCGGCTTCCAATGCGCGAATGTTTCGTCCTTCTCGTCCGATGATGCGGCCTTTGATGTCGTCGTTGGCAATGTTGAATACAGATACAGAGTTTTCCACGCTGTGCTCTGTCGCCACGCGTTGAATGGTTTGAATCACAATCTTCTTCGCGTCTTGATTCGCTTTCGCTTTGGCTTCTTCGAGAATATCTTGAACCTGAGCGGAAGCTAAAATTTTCGCCTCTTGAAGCACCTGCTCTTGAAGCGCGTTCTTGGCGTCATCGGCGGACATGTTGCTGATCTTCTCCAGCAGTTCGACGGACTTCGCTCGATTCTTATCCAGCTCTTTGCCCTTGTTGTCCAAGGCGTCTAAGCGTTGCTTGAGCTTTTCGCGCTCTTTGCTTAAATCCCGATCTTGGTTCTTGACACGATCCTGATCCTTCTGCAAGTTGTTCAACTCGTTGCGGACTTTATCTTCTCTGGATTGCGTTTTGGCCGCGCGTTCTTTCAGCTCAGCGTTGTGCTTCTCTTTGAGTTGGATAAACTTCTCTTTGGCTTGGAGGATTTTTTTCTCCTTGATGTTTTCGCCTTTCTGTTCGGCTTTCGAAATAACGTCGTTGGCTTGGCCTTTTAAAATGCGTGTAAACAGGACATAGCCAAGTCCTGCTCCGAGTGCAGCGCCAACTAAGGCGCCAATAATCATTGATGTGGGTTCCATGGATTTCTGTTCAGAAATCAGGCTTCCAAGACTTGTTTCAAGCGCTTATTCAGAAGTTGAATTCGCTGTTTTTGATGTTCATTGAGATCCGCACTGTCTGGGTTAGACTTCGGATTTTCCGCTTTATTCTTTGAGGCGAACTGCAGGGCAGTCATGGCCAATAAATCGATGCGATCTTCTACTTCAAATTGCTTTCGGAATTTCTCCACTTGCTCATTCACACGATCCGCTGCAGCATGGACCTGAGACCTTTCGGACTGAGGCACACTGAGTGGATAGTTGCGACCGGCGATGTCGATGTGGATTGTTTCCATGGTCAATTTTCAAGAAGGGCAATGCAGGAATCAACTTCATTCAAAAGCTCTTGAATGACCTTTCGGTCAAGGGCTTGGATGGCTTGATTGGTGGGTAAATGGGGTGAATATAGTGAGTTCGATACACGCACTTCTTGAGGTTTATCGTTCTCGCTGTTCAACGAAAGTTGCAGTTGATCGTGACGATCTCTTTCTTTCGTTAAGACAGCTTGCTCGCTCAATGCCTGTTCTGCAGTCAGTGCGCGCTCTCGCGCTTCTTTGGCTGCATTGCGGGCCAATTCCAATTCTAACTTCAGGGACACCACTTCAGTACATTGCCGCTCATGGGCTGCAACCAGCGCATCAACTTGATCCATCAATTGGTTCAAGGATGAAGATTGCAGTGTGCTTTCGTGTAATGTGTGGGACTCTTCCATCAAGGAATGCGGTTCTGTACAAATTTAGCAAAACGAAGGCTGCATTGGACATATCAATTCCAGTGATTCACACGTTAGTTTTGCTGCCTGCATTGTTGAAGAAAACTACAGTAGTCCCGATGAGTTCTTTCCGTCCTATATTTTCTGATTCGCTGTTATTGAATGCATTAAGGTTTTTTGTTGGCCTGTGTTTTTGGGTTTGTTCAGCAGGCTTGGTTTGGAGTCAGTCTTTAGGGCTGCAGCGAGAAGGGTTGTCGTCACCACTGCCCATTCCCCTGGTTTTGGCAGGGAATTTTGGGGAACTCCGAACGGATCATTTTCACACAGGGCTGGACTTCAAGACCCAAGGAAGAGAGGGGATTCCTGTTCTGGCGGCATCGGACGGGGTGATTTCAAGGATGAAAGTATCCCCGTTCGGGTATGGTAGGGCGCTGTATCTCAATTCACCTGAAGGATTGACAACCGTATATGCGCACCTGCAAAGGTTTCATCCTACGCTGGAGCAATGGGTGCTGGAAGAACAGTACCGGTTGCAGCGATTTGCCGTCAACTTGTATCCTAAACGGGCATTCAGATTTGAACAAGGGGATACCCTTGGTTGGTCGGGTAACTCGGGGGGAAGCAGCGGTCCACACTTGCATTTTGAAGTGCGGGAGACGGCCAGTGAGAAACCCTTGAATCCGTTGCTTTGGGATTTTCCGATTGAGGATCATCGAGCCCCGCAATTGGACGCCTTGTGGTTTTTGCCGGTCAATGGCGCACAGATTCAAGGGAAGGATGCGCCATTTCGAGCGAAGCATTCACGTGATACCATTTCCGTGTCAGGTTCCATCCGCTTAGCTGTGGAAGCACTGGACCGTTTAGACGCAGCAAACAACACGTGTGGCGTTTTTTCCATGGAGGCGCAATTGAATGGGGAACCCTGGTTTTCCTGGCAGTTGGACACCTTGGACTTTTCGTTGAAGCTGGACATGAATGCTCATGCCTATTTCCCCATTTGGGATGAACAGGGTGTTCAGGTTTATCGGTTGCATCGCTTGCCGGGCAACCGCCTGCCGGTCTACAAGGAATCCGGGCTTTCCCCGGAGTTGTCGTTGTCGCCTGGTGCGTCTGCTACAATCACCGTTCGTATTCACGATATTCACGGAAATCGATCGGAACGTGAGTGGATCGTAAAAGGAGGGGATGTCTATTACGAGTGCATGCCTCCCGCGCTATTTCCGTATGATAAGAGTTGTTTTGTTTTGGGCTTGGAAGGGGGAAGTGTGAGTGCTCCTGCCGATGCCTTTTACGATGATTTTTGGTTGTGCCTGGAGCGAGAAGGTGAGGAGCATTGGTCGTTGGGTTCTGTGGGTCAAGCTGTCCGCAAGAAATTGACGGTGCGCATTCCATTGCCGGCGAGCGACTCTTCTGAAGTGGCTCCCCAAAGAGGCTGGGTTGCGACCATGCGTGAAAAAGAGGGCGAATTGAATGCCGTGTATTCGGCTTCGTTGTCCGAGGGAGAGGCGGTCTTCGCAACGCGTACGTTTGGAACGTATGCCTTGGAGTTGGACACGATTCCGCCTGTGATTGAGCCAAACCGAGTGCACTTGTCGGCGTCGGGATCGGTCCTGCGCATGAGTGGGCGGTCCGAGTTGCGTTTCTCGGTGTCCGATGACTTGTCGGGGTTGGAGGAGGTCAATGGCTACATCGATGGAAGCTGGGTGCTGTTTCGATGGGACCCAAAACAGGAGCGCATCTGGTATGAACTGTCCGATGAAAAGCACCGTTCTGGAGCGGAAGTGCGCGTAGAAATTACCGCAAAAGATGCGGTCGGAAATGTGATGAAGTGGGACGGTATTGTCGCGTTTCCCTAACGCGATTTGGGGTTACTGACCGTCTTGAAATCCCCGCAAGCCTTGTTTGAATCGACTGTAGTCAATAAAGAATACGGCCCTGACAGACAGGCTATTAACGAAGCCTAATTCAATCATTTGTGCAAAGTTAGATTGGTAGGAGTTGGGGAGGGCTTCACCCTGAACGTCTTGCAACAAGTTGTTCTTCCAAACGACATTGATTTCGGAGCCCGGGGAGAAGATCCACCGATACACCAAGTCGATGCTCCACGCATTGAAATTGACGTCGTATTCAGAAGTTCCATCATTTCTCAGGAGGACAGCATCGGTATCGACCAAGACCCCGCTTTCCGGCAACATCAAAAAAGAATCTTTGTAGCGCACTTGACTCCAGGAGTGTCGGACCCGAGCTGACAAACTCATGCGATTGTTGAAAATATAATTGACATTCAAGACTTGTGTGCGCTCGATGTTGTCGCGTTGACCAAAGAGACTGATCGGAGGACCTTCCGGATCGCTGACGCTGTCGGTCAGCACATCTACCCAGCCGCGCTCATTTGATTTTTGGATGATTTTCCAAACATATTTGACTGTCAAGCGGTCATTGAACCGAATCCGAGGTGCAATGCGAATGGTTTGTTCTTTCCAGTCCTTGTATAGAGCGCCAAAAGCGAGCCATCCTCCCAAATCAATGGCGAGGCGTTTTCGGTAATCACTGCTGTACCAACTGTTCGCGACAACCCATGCGGGCTGCTTCCAGATCAAGCCGTCAATGCGGGAAGCGAAAAAGTCGTTTCCCTGAGTGGGTTGACTGGAGAGTTCGACATTCCATGTATTGAACAGTTTGGTGGTGGCGCGCCACCGCGCTTCAACGATCCATGAATTGAACATCCTGGGCGATTCGATGCGGTTGTACTCCGTGTCCAGCGACCAACTCATCCGATTGAATCGGCCAAAGGGTTCGTAGATCTTGTAAGAAACGGAGCCGAAGGTCACCGCTTCGTTGGGGGCTTCTAAGTAGCCCAAGTCGTTGGGGTCGAAATTCGCAGACTCTTCGGCGTGCCCGATGGAGTACGTTAGCTTTCCGGCCATTCTACTCGCCATGATGTTCCATGCATCGCCCTCGTCGCCCTCGTCGCCCTCGTTTTCTTCGTTTGATGCCGCATTGAACTTGCGATTCAATGCTCCCCCTCCTTCAATGCTCCATAGGTTTTTGCGGTCCCGAACCTCAAAACTCGCGGCTTGCACCCACGCGTCCATTCTTTCTCCTTCGCGCGCTACCAGCGTGCTGGTTGTTGTGACGTACCCATTGTTGGGTAGGTTTTGGTCTAAAACAGCCACAGAATACGATGTCATGGAGGAGTCGGCGTTTTCCCGAGCAAAAGCTTGCAGGATTCCGACGCCCATGCCTCCTTTCGTTCTCCCCGATATCTTGGAGGCATTGAGTAGCTGCGCGTCTTCTCCGATTCGCCTGGAGTAGACGATGCCACTTTTATTAAAGAGTTCGGTTCCTTCTTTGAAGAATTGGCGGTTTTCATCAAATTGGATCTCGAATGGGGACAGGTTCAGCACCAAGTTATCTGACACCACTTGGCCAAAATCAGGAATCAAGGTCATGTCCAAGGTGAACGCATTGCCAAGTCCCACTTTCAAGTCCAAACCTCCATTGTACGATCCGGCCATCTCTCCATCCGAAGCTGTCGCGTACGAGCTGAAATAGGGGAATAAACTCAGTCTCAACGGCGGGTCAATGCCTTTGATTCCCGTGAGCACTCCTCCTTGGTTGAGTGTCTCTTGGGTGGGGTCCATGGGGTTCCAGACGCTTTCTTCTCGCAGTCGCCTGATGCCGCGATAGAAGTTGATGCCCCATACTTGCTCTTCGCTTTCTGGAAAACGAAAGGCCATCCAGGGGATGCGGAACTCGGCGGTCCAACCGAGTGAGTCAATTTGGCAAGCCACGTCCCAAACGGCATCCCACGACGCATCATTGTTTCCAGCGCTGAGCTGTTCGTCGCTTTGAACGCCATCCGGTGTCGTGCTAAAGCGAACAGCATTGATGCCGTCGTTGAAGGTGCTGAACCACACACCGAAATCATCGGCATTGAGTATTCGATCCCTTTGGGAAAGCTGGTGGAGAATGCTGTCAGGAGCGCTGTCCCACATGCGTGCACCGATGTACAGTGCGTCATCGTCATAGGCAAATCGCACATGGGTTTGATGACTTGGAGACTCAAAGGGGTGCGGCGATAGCTGCGTGAAATCACCGGCAACAGGGACATCGGTCCATCCAGCATCGTCGAGTTGGCCGTCCACGGAAATCGGTTGTTCCAGGCGCACGGATTCAATCGAACGGATTTTGCGGTCTTGCGCTGCTGTCGATTGGGAGGCGAGCAACCCAAAGATCAGCAAAAAGCGAGGGGAGAAGTTGTTGCAGGTAACCATGGCTCCTTTAGAAACAAGGTTAACGGTAAATCTGTTCACGATTCAGCATGTTTTGCCATGCACGGGCATTCCGCAAGTGATCCGCATAACGAACGGCGAACGCATGCTTCCCAGATCCATCGGGTTTGGCACACATGTAGATGTAGCTGTGCTTTTCAGCATGAAGGACGGCATCGATGTAAGTTGGTTCGGGAATGCGAATAGGACCGGGCGGTAAGCCCGGATTGCGGTAGGTGTTGTAGGGTGAATCCACCTGCTTGTCTTTGTCCAATAGCCGTTGAATTCCCCAATCGCCTAAGGCAAACTTGAGCGTAGGATCGGCTTGCAATAGCATGCCTTTTTTCAAGCGATTCAAATACAAGCCGGCTACGCGTGGAGCCTCATCGAGTCGTGCCGTTTCTTCTTGGACAATGGAAGCCAACGTGACCACCTCACGTGCGGTGAGTCCCATGCTCCAGGCGGTTTGAAGGCGTTCTCGATTCCACCATTTCTCACTTTCCCGCAGCAGCCTTGCGGCCACATCGTCGGCTGAAACTTCCCAATACATGCGATACGTGTTGGGAACAATGCGCCACCGCATGCTGTCTTGGTCCAATGCTTCAACGAGCGCAGCGCTATCGGCCCACATCCGCGATGCGATGGCCGCTGCGATGTCGCCGATGTGCCTTTTAGCAGGCACGATCACGGGAATCTCCTCGCGTTCGCCGGTTGCGATGCGGCGGGCGATGCGGTGAGCCGGCACTTTGCTGCTTTCGCAATATCGACCGGGGCGAACGCTCCATCCACGCCAGGTGATGACACGCTGGGCTTCCGGGAGGGCGATCCCCCAATAGCTCGGTGAATCGGGGCTGAGATCGTCGGGGCTGATTTCAATGCACCAAGTTTCCGTAGAACCCACCGTTGCATGCCACAAGGTCCATTTATCCCAGGCCCAAACTCCGGACCCCACAAGACCGATCAAGACGATGATTCCCGAGACCGCTTTCCCATTCATTTTTCAACGGGAGATTGTGGTCGTATGGACTGCACCCAACAGGCGTCTACCCACTGATCATCACGACGGATCCAATCGCGCAGTGTCCCAGTTTGTTCGAATCCAGCCGCTGCAAAAACAGCCAAGCTGGCTTCGTGAATCGCCGGAATTTCCGCCCACAATTGATGCAGTCCCAAGTGCTCGAAAGCATACTCTGTCAAGAGTTTCAGACTTTGTTTGGCAGAGCCTTTTTGCCGTTCGCTTTCCAAAATCACAAGGCCCACTCCGGCTCGGCGATTGCGGGGGTCCAATTGGTAGAGGTCCACCGCTCCAACGGGTTGCGGATGCAACGCCTTGGTTTCAATGATCAACCGCAACTGCAGGTCACGCCACAAGTCGTGCTGCCCCGAAGCGAAATTCCGCATCGCAGCGCGGCCAATGGGGTTCAGCGTGGCGCCCATCCACCAATCCTTGGAGTCGTTTTCGATGTCAAAAAGCCAATCAGCATCTTCCGGCTCCATGGCCCTGAGTCGGTGCGTTTCATTCTCGAGCATGCAACAAAGATACCGATGTTGCGGAGCGTCTTTCATTCCTTGGTAATTTGCGCTCGATTCTCAATTTAATCGCACCATGCACACATCGATTTTAAGGCCAACTCAAAGCATTCGCCAAAAGCGTTTTGTTGAATTTAAGCTCCTGGGAGTGATGCTGATGGCCGGTATATTTCTCGGTGGTTGCACGGTCAACCGGGACATCATGTTCAAAACGGGTGATGGTTATGATTTTGCCTCGTTGGATGATATCATCGCATCTGAGTATCGCCTTGCTCCCAATGACATGCTGACCTTTCAATTGTTTGCCAATGAGGGAGAACGGTTGAATCAAGCAACTGCAGGAAGCGCCGGAGGAGCTGCTGGAGGAGGGAACAACATGAACAACATGATGGGGCAAGGCGGAGTGAACTACATCATTCGCCAAAATGGTCTGTTGGAGCTTCCTGAAATAGGGGATATTCGTTTGGAAGGGTTGACCATCGTTGAGGCCGAAGGTCTTCTTGAAGAGGCCTATAGCAGTTTCTACAACCGTCCTTATGTGATTTTGCGTGTCTCCAACAAGCGGGTTCTGATGTTTCCCGGAGAGTCAGGACGAGCTACGGTGATATCCTTAGCGAACAACAACACGAGTCTCTTGGAAGTCCTGGCTCTGGCAGGAGGTATTGGTTCGAATGCCAATGCGTCCAAGGTGAAGTTGATTCGCCGAAATGAAGATTCGACCAAGGTGTATCAAATGGATTTATCGAACATCGAAGGTCTGAGCGATGCGCAACTCGTGGTGCAAGCGAACGACATCATTTATGTAGAACCTCTGCCGAATTTGGTGCAAGAGGTCACTCAAAATATCAGTCCAATAACGGGATTGATATCGACCTTGACTTTTCTCTATGCCTTCATTCTGAACCCCCCCAATTGAGATGGAAATTCGAGATTTAAAATTGACGGGATTGAAATTGTTGGTACCACGTCAATTCAAAGATGACCGGGGCGTTTTCTGGGAAACTTGGCGAGAAGGCATGTTGTTAGATGACCAAGGAAATCCTTTACACTTTGTCCAAGACAACTTGTCCATTTCAAAAGCAGGCACCCTGCGCGGAATGCACTTCCAACGTGCTCCCCACGCTCAAGGAAAGCTGGTCCGAGTAGTAGCGGGGAGCATTTTGGATGCGGTTGTGGATTTGCGCGCTGATTCGCCAACGCGAGGACAATTTGAGGTTGTGCCACTTTCGGCCACCAACGGCCACCAACTTTGGGTGCCTGCTGGCTTTGGGCATGGGTTTTTGGCCCTGGAGAACCAGACCACTGTGGAGTATCGCTGCACGGCGAGCTACCATCACGAGTCGGAGGGCTCGATTCGATGGGATGATTCTGATGTGGCCATTGACTGGCAGTTGGAATCGTTGGGGGATGTGCAGGCGCCGTTGCTCTCAGAAAAGGATGCCATCGCCCCTTTACTGAAGGACCTTGATTGGCCTTTTTGATCGGGTGAAGGAGCCGTTCTAAGTTGTTCATAATTCGCGCATGATCGCCGGAGTTTTGACCCTTGACTATCGCTGCTATGAATAATTTTGATTCATGGTTTTCAATGATTTTTTCGCTCGCGACAAACGTCGTTTTTCAGGCGTACGCAGTATGTTTTTCCTGCTTTTAGTGGCCGTCGGTTTCGGCACAACGGCCTGGTCTCCTTCCACACCAAAGCTTCAGTCTGAGCTTTTGAATGCCAATGGTCAGGCATTCAATGATTTGGGCAATGGGTCGCAGAATCAATCGCCCAAGATGCCCGTCCGATTGTCTTTGGCCGATGATGTCGTGCCGATGGAGGCCTTCGGTGTCCGTGAACAATTGGATCGAGAGCTGGTGGTGAACGCATACCGCCACGGTTCGACCATGTTGTATATGAAGCGAGCCGCGCGGTGGTTTCCGATGATCGAACCCATTCTAGAAGCGCATGGAATTCCGGATGACTTCAAGTACCTGGCAGTCATTGAGAGTGGATTGAATCAGGTAGTTTCGCCTGCCGGAGCCACCGGGTTTTGGCAGTTCATGAAAGGAACGGCCCCTCAGTTTGGATTGCGTGTGTCGTCTGAAGTAGATGAGCGCTACCATGTTGAGAAATCAACCCATGCCGCCTGTGCCTATCTCCTCGAGGCCAGAGAGGCATTTGGGAGTTGGGCTTTGGCCGCTGCATCATACAACATGGGCATGGCGGGCGTGGAACGTGAATTGGAGGAACAGGGAGTCGATTCTTACTGGGAGCTGCATCTCAATGAGGAAACGGCTCGCTATGTCTATCGTTTGTTGGCCATCAAAACCATCTTTGAAGCCCCCCAAGAATATGGATTCGACTTGCGCTCAGAAGCGCTGTATGCTCCGTATCATTTAGAGGCGCATTGGGTCAAGAAATCGATTCCTGATTTGGCTCATTTTGCTCGTTCACACGGTTCAAACTTGAAGGAATTGAAAACGTTGAATCCGTGGCTTCGAAAAGATCGGTTGAATCTCGTGCAAGGTGATTCTTTGCGGATCGACCTGCCGATAAAATAAACGCCACGGCGTAAATTTGAGGATGACTGATTATTTAAATACGGCTCTGAAAGCGGCCTTGGAGGCGGGCGAAGCGATTTTAGAGATTTACCATTCTGGCGATTTTGATGTCACGGTCAAAGGCGATGATTCACCGTTAACACGAGCGGATTTGGCTGCGCATGAGGTCATCGTTTCTCATTTGGAGGGCACGGACATTCCCATCTTATCGGAAGAAGGCCGGGGGATTCCATTTGATGAACGCAAGGATTGGAAGCAGTTGTGGATCGTGGATCCGATTGATGGAACCAAGGAATTCATCAAGCGCAATGGAGAGTTCACCGTCAACATCGCTTTGGTCGAGGAAGGCGTGCCGGTGTTGGGAGTCATTTTCGTTCCGGCTACTGGAGAAATGTATTATTCGGATCGAGAATCGGGAGCATTCAAGGTGGAATCCATGGCGTCCATGGAGGATCAAACGTCGGCTCAGAAATTGCCTTTGAATGGCGAAGGGCGTCCCTTCACCGTGGTAGCGAGTCGTTCTCACATGTCGCCAGAAACAGAGGCGTACGTGGAGGAGATGCGCCAAGAGCAGGGCGAAGTGGCGTTGATTTCGAAAGGCAGTTCGTTGAAGTTGTGCATGGTCGCCGAAGGGAAGGCGGATTGCTATCCACGTTTCGCGCCGACCATGGAGTGGGACACCGCGGCCGGGCAGGCCATTTGCATGCATGCCGGATTTGATGTCATCGATTGGAATACCAAGGCCACCATGCGGTACAACCGAGAAAACCTGCTCAACGCCTGGTTTTTAGTTCGCTGAGCCGTCAAGGCTTCCCCAAGAATGTCATGTGATACGCGACGGTTGAGACCCGCTTGTGACCGCTTGAATTGGTCAGGGTATGCCGGTCGCCCGCAGTTCCAACAGCAAAGACCTCGGGCAGCTTCCGCACCACGCCCGCAGGCGCTCCTGATGCCCGGAGGGCTTCTTCCAAAGTGGCTTTCTCCCAAGGCTTGGCTTTTTCAGAGAGCAACGGAATCAAGTCCAATCGGTGGCGAACCCGCAAGGCATTCGTTTGGAAACGACTGTCTTCAATGAGCTCCACGCATTCCAGTACACCACACAATCCAGCAAATTGACGGTCGTTTCCAACGGCCAAGACCAGCCAGCCATCAAGGCACGGTAGCAAATCGCCATAAGGAGCAATGTTCGGATGGGCACTTCCATTGCGGGTAACATCCACTCCATTGATCAACCAATTCGTGGCTTGGTTGGCCAAGGCTGAAAGCCCGCTAGCTTCCAGCGAAACCTCCGCGAAGATGCCGGAACGGCCAGCAGCCCGCTCGAACAACCCTTCGTACACGGCAGATAGAATTTGTTGGGAAGCCAAGATGTCCATCAGCGCAACAGGCATGCGTGTCGGAGGTGCGTCTGCTGGGCCGTTCATGTGCATGAAGCCGGTTTCCGCTTGGACTACGACATCATAGGCGAGTCGTTCAGGAGCGCTCGGGAACCCCACGAGTCTCACATGAACAAGATGCGGATGCCGTTGCGCAAGGCCCTGTGGTGTCAAGCCAAATCGTTCTAAATCGCTCGCTTTGAAGTTCTCCAAAACCACGTCGTGGGAGGCGAGGGCTGCATCGAGCCAAGCCCGGCCTGCATCGGTGCGCAAGTCTTGCCAAGCGATTTCCTTGTCTCCATTGGCTGCTTCGTAATAAGCCGAAGTCGGCGATTCTGGCGATTCGTTGGGCATCTTCCAACTGCGTGTTACATCGCCATGCGGTGGGCATTCCACTTTGGTCACGTGTGCTCCACGCTCGGACAAAGCCGTCCCGGCTAAAGGCCCCGCCAATACGCTGGCCAATTCAAGGACACGTATTTTTTCGATAGCGCGCGGAGGGTGTGGCATGCTGTGAAATTAAGCACTCAGCATTCCGCCTCAGTCTTTTTGAAGCGCAGCTTTGTAGGTTTCGATTGCTTTCACGCGAGCGACGGCGTGTTCAACAATGGGTTCAGCATAAGCGGATGTACCATATTCAGGAACCCATTTCTGGATGTAAGTCGCCTGTCCGTCGAATTTGGCTTGCTGAGCTGTGGGGTTGAATACGCGGAAATAAGGCGCGGCATCGCAGCCGCATCCGGCCGCCCATTGCCA
>CALGEI010000183.1 GCA_937881575.1 uncultured Flavobacteriales bacterium
GACGATGACGGGGACGACGATGACGGGGACGACGATGACGGGGACGACGATGACGGGGACGACGGAAATGGCAATCCAACAGGCGGCGACGCTGGGTGTTATGACGACGAAGGCAACTTCTATGCTCCATATGAGCAACTGATTGTCTCAAATGATGTCTGTGAAAACTTCACCTGTGCACAGACATTTGTGGGGTTTGTCTTTGTCCTCAATGAAGATTATTACGAGGACTGCGGCGATTCAACGGGAGGAGGCGACTTTGATTGGGATGAATTGATGGATTGGTTGGAGGACCAATGTGCATCAGACAATGCCGAAAATGGGTGGTATTGCGGTGTTTTGGAATTGGCCAATGACTGCTTAGAAGGAGATACACTTGCTTGCGAAGAACTCGATGGTATCGTAGCCAGCTGGGGTGATGATTGGGGCAATGACACGATCATGGATTGCGATGCTTCCTTTATGGTCATGCAAGGGATGGCTGAAGACAGCACGTTGATCGCCAATGAAGTTTGGGTTTATATGAACGCGTATAACGAGGACTTGACATATTTCTGGAGCTTCGGTGACGAAGGAACAAGCTCCGATCCGTTCCCAACTTGGAATTACGAGACGAGTGGACCGTACACGCTCTGTCTGACTGTGCAGGACACCACATCGGACTGTATGGCGACCTATTGCCAAGAAATTGAGCTCGGCGAAGACGGATTCTTGGGATTCATGAGCGGTTTCACGCTGAACGTGATGGGAGGTCCAACGGGCAATCCTTCGAACGTGATTGAAGCGAATGCAGCATGGGCGTCCATGACCATGTTCCCCAACCCGACCAACGGTGGAGACGTCCAGTTGCGCTGGGAGGGGACCAACAATGCCGTTGCAACCATGGAGGCATTCAATTTGGCCGGACTTCAAACGGAGCAGGTAGCCGTCGCTTCTCAAACAGGCTCGAACTTCTTAAGGTTGAATACAACCCAATGGACCCGTGGATGCTACTTTATCCGCATGACGGTGGAAGGTCAAGTGACCACCAAGCGCTTGATTGTCCAGTAAGAAAAGTCCGAAATGATGGAAATAAAAAAAGGGGCGTGAGCCCCTTTTTCTTTTCGTCCTAGGTTCAAATTACTTCTGAACCTGCACACGCACCACGCCAGATGTGTTTTCAGTTGCAATCTGCAACGTGTACATGCCGACTGGTAAGCCCAATTCGTGTTGTTGTCCACGCTGAACATTCGGGTAAAAGCCTACCGCTTTTCCTGTAACATCGAAAGCAGTGACATCAGCATGAGTTGCGGCATCCGTCCAAGTGATCGTCAAACCTCCCTCTGTTGGATTAGGAAAGACATCGAACTCGGCTTGAACAAGCTCATGCACATTGATGGGGTTGTTGCTTTGTTCAGCAGTGAAACAGAAAGAGCCCTCTGCTGACCAATCTGTCAGATTGTTGTCCCAGTGGTACCCATCATAACGCAAGAAATATTCAACGCCTTCTTCGGTGTCGACAGCGACGTAAGGCCAGTACTCGCCGTTATCGAAGTTATAGTCTTCTCCGCAAGCCACTGGAACGAGTTCCCCACAGCTTCCTTTATAGAGAGCCATTTGTCCATCCCAAGCAAAATAATAAACGAACGAAGTGTTGGAGCATTGTGAGATATAAATGTCGTACGAGTTGCCATCACCGGTGAATGAGAACCAAACTGAACCGTCATCAATGCCGTCATCCCAGCATTCTGCGCCCGTCATATCCGCGTCGTAATCAACACCGAGTCCGGTTACAGACTCTGAATCATCAAACGGACCAACGATTCCGTTGCTTCCTTCTGCGAAGGCCTCATCAATGGAGCGGGCATTGTCACAAGTTCCGCGATCAACAAGGGGCTCAACATTGATTGCTCGGAGTGCAAAGTCACCTTCAGCGAGTCCGATATAAGGATCGAATTCGCCTCCTTCATAATGATTGAATCCATCGACCATCAGCCAATAGTTTACGCCCGGTTCGGCTGTGAAACTGAGAATGGAATACCACCAGCCATTCTGTGCGGCCCAAAAAGCGTTGAGGTCCTCATTGGCGTCCACCAATGTCAAATCATCGCAAGTGCCTGAATAGAGAGCCATCTGCGTGTCATTGCTGTACAATACTGAGCCTAAATCCTTGTACGTGCTCAATTGGTACGTTTCACCATTGCCGGTGAATTGAAACCAGACCGTGTTGTCAATGGTTGGAGCTGTTTCTCCAGCGGCCACGTCAACCCAGATGTCCGTCAAGGCGTCAGCCAATTCGGGTTCACCCGTCGCACCTTCGTTCGAGAAAGGCCCATCGGCAAGCTGCACACCTACTTCAGTACTGAAAAGGCTATTGATGTCAATAGCATCCATGCAAAGGTCATTCGCTGGCTGTGCAAGGCCGACAGTGGCCATGAGGAGCATTGCCATGGTACTCCATGTTTGTAAAGATTGTTTCATATCAAATGGTTGAATATTCGCCGGTAAATTTAATGGCGAAATTTCAATTGAAAAGTGACTTTAGTTACTTCTGGTCTTAATGATATGCGCTTTTCAAGGATCAAAACAAACGGCAGGCAACCGATAAGGACACGATGCCGTTATTACATTGTACATTGACTATTCTAGATACAACTCATGGGGATTCGATACCTTGTTCTTGCGCTTTGCTTAATGCTCGTCTTCGGACCAGCGACAGGTGCTTTGGGACAAGAAAACACCACTTTCCAACCCAACCAACGAACGATTCAAACGCCACCACCTGCTTCGGGAGTTTGGTTTATACCCAATGAAGGCCAGTGGAATTCTGAAGTGAATGCCTCAGCAAGGGTGCATGGGGGAGATTTGTGGTTGACCAATTCCGGATGGAAAACGGCCATGTTGGGCCCGGGTTATGACGCCATTGGACGGCATGAGAATCCGGTTGGACCCCTCACTCAATTTGTATTGGATGCGCAATGGGTTGGGGCCAATGCAGCTCCGGGGAATTTAGATTTCCAAAACCCCTCGCGGCATTATGTGTCGTTTTTCAAAGGGGACAACCCGAGTCATTGGGCAACGGGCATTCAGCCCGCGGGCAAGTTCAAACACCATGAAGTGTGGTCGGGGGTAACCTTGGTCATGAACGGACAGTTGGGCAGAACAGATCGGGTCAAATATGATTGGGTGGTCGCTCCCGGAGCAGACCCCGATCAAATTGCCACACGCTACGACGGCATGGAAACGCTGTTGCTAGACGACGGATCCTTGCGGCACGTGGTCGGTCCT
>CALGEI010000184.1 GCA_937881575.1 uncultured Flavobacteriales bacterium
TAGAATCAAATGATCCGCAGGAGCGACTATGATGTTCGCTTCACTCGCTGCATCTCCCGCTTTTGCGGCGACCCAATGGTTGGCGTATGCAATGCAGGGAGCCGTGTTGCGCATGAACGGCTCACACAAAATATTCTCAGCTGGAATGTGAGTGAGATGCTCTCCAACCAACGTGCGATAGCGTTCTTGAGTGACCACGAGAATGTTCTCCGCAGGAACCAAGCGATTCAATCGGTCGAAGGTCATTTGGATGAGCGACTTCCCCGTTCCAAGGATATCAAGAAATTGTTTGGGCTGGGTTTCTCGGCTCATTGGCCAGAAGCGACTTCCGATGCCGCCAGCCATGATCACGGCATATGTTGAATGTGAAGGAGTCATCTGTCAAGGTTGAGTAGGCACAGGATGAACAGGAGATACTTCTCCAGCATCAGACCACTGTGGGCAATTGCAATTGCGGTGAGCTTTGTTTGATTGGCACGAGGAGAGACCTAATGTCATCAACCATCCGAATGCAAACGCGATTCGGAGTGTTTTTTGTCGTGCCATGCTTTTGCGAAAATACATCGAAAAACATGCAGAGCAGGGACGGTTATGAAAGCTTATCTTCGTGCCATGCGCTGGTTGTTTCACATCGGAAGGTACATGCAGCTCCTGTCAGCGAGCTTTCGACGTCCTGAAAAAGGCCGGGTGTTTCGGAGCCTGTTGATTCGGGAGCTGGACGCAATCGGCACGCAGTCAATCGGCATCGTTGCCTTGTTGAGTCTGTTCATGGGAGCGGTAATCTGTTTGCAGACGGCGCACCAGATCGGAGGGTGGATTCCCGTTTACACGATTGGATTCACGGTGCGACAAACCATGATTTTGGAGTTTTCGCCAACCCTAATCCCTGTTATTTTAGCAGGAAAAGTCGGTTCCAACATTGCTTCCCAAATTGGAACGATGCGCGTAACGGAGCAAATTGATGCCCTGGAAATCATGGGGGTCAACAGCGCGAGTTATTTGATTTTACCAAAAATCATCGCAGGACTATGCATTGTGCCTTTCCTTGTCATTCTGAGCATGGTCATGGGTGTAGGCGCCGGTGCCTGGGTGGGTGTGGCGACAGGGGTGAGTTCATTGGCCGATTTTGAATATGGCATGCAAGTGGACTTTCATGTCTTTGATGTGATTTATGCTTTGACCAAGACGGTTGCTTTTGGATTTATCCTCACCAGCGTATCTGCTTATCACGGGTATTATGCGGCCGGAGGAGCTCTGGAAGTGGGCCGTTCGAGCACGCGTGCGGTCGTGTGGAGTGTCGTCATCATCATGGTGACC
>CALGEI010000185.1 GCA_937881575.1 uncultured Flavobacteriales bacterium
TTCCTCCACTTTCGATGGACGAAATCGATGCCAGTGACCAGGTCTGTCCGCCATCCATAGACCGGTGAATTCTCCAAATAGAACCCGACTGTTGGTGCGAAACATAAATGCGCTGGGAATCCCGAGGACTCACCTTCACGGAGATGATTTTCTGTCCTCCAAAATCATGGACTAAAGTGAAGGAGATTCCACCATCTTCAGAATACCACAACTCACTACCTACAGGTGAATACAGGCATTCAAAGCAGCGCGGATCCCACTCCATGTTGCCCACTTCTCCAAACCAATAGCCCGTATTGGGGCGCTTGGACCCATCAAAGGGCAAGCCATCTATGCGATCAAAACGATCTTCTGTGAAGCGAAATGCACCGCCATCGTGATACCCAATGGTCGGATCGCCGGGATTGATGAAACCCCTGAAATTGTCTCCTGCCAACTCGGCCAACCAGCCGCCGGTTGAGTCATTGTCCGCCCCGTAGTGATAGAGGTCTCCATTGCGAATCAAGGTGCCATTGTGGTATGTTCCACCGACCATCACATCCGGTCCATGCCAGCCTGCTTGCCAGCCCCAAAAATCGGTTCCTTGAATGCCATACATGCGCGGCTCGAAATGGTCCCCTTGATCGGCTGAATAATGCAATCCTCCGTCACTGGCGACCCACAAGTCAACCGTGCCATCGAGGCGGGTGAAGAACTTGACATCGTGCACATCAGCGTGGGTGTAGCGATCGGCGGTGAATTCACCGGCCCACGTCACCCAGTGGCCGTTGAGTGACCAATCTTGCCCGCCATCCAGTGTGCGCCAAACACAAATTCCCGCAGCAAATTGACGATCAGCATCCGTTGGACTCACGTCCAGTGCCAAGTCATAGTAATACTGCCCTCCGTCTCCCGTGCCATCTTCACTCCAACCCAGAATATTGGGGTTCGTCTCTGCTTCCCAAGGCCCTCCTGGCCCCGCTCCACAACAGGTAAATTCAAACGTCAACCCCGCATCATTGCTCACATAATGTCCGTACAATCCGCCGCCATCTGCAGTTGATCCCGCAGCCAACACCACGACGCGGTCGGGGTCTGCGGCGGTCACTGCCATTTCACATCGACTCTGACCATCGTCCGCTCCGACCGAAGGCCAACCTGCGGCTCCTGTTGAAAAGGACGCTCCGCCATCAACAGAACGTTTGAACACCGTGCTATCTCCTAAGCGTTGTATGGCGTAGCAAATAGAATCAGCCGCAGGATGAAAGGCCAGCTCCATGAACTCACCTGAAGCGATGCTCGTCATCGTTTCTCCAGACGCTGACACGGTCCATAAACCTTGATCGGTGGCTGCAAATGCCTGGTACGCGCCCTCAGCATCAGCCGGTGACCAGATGATATCGCGGTACCAGCGGTTGACCGATTGATAGGCCGCGTCACCACATTGCGTCCAATTCAATCCACCATCGATGGTCTGCCACAGTTGACCGGAACCGGAACCGATCAAGACATGGTCTGCGTCTTCAGGATGAATTGCGACGCTGTAAACACTTGTCAAAGGAAGATCACGTGTCATGAGTGCCCAGTGTTCCCCATGGTCCACTGACTTCCATGCGCCAGCAGTGGCCGTGCCCGCCCAAACGGTCAGGTGGCTAGACAGTGATTGCTCAACGGTATACACATGGCACGCTCCCGGACTTTGAACCTGGAACTCCATGGCCACTTCAGGGTCATAACTCCAGGGACCCATTTCTTCCCAGACCCCCGTCAACCGACTGGCCGAGGATGCCCGCTGTTCTGCATAAAGTTTGGACATGGAAGGTGCGGGAACATCGCCATTGCGCATCCAGCGCTTGTAAAACTGCGTGTCCTGGTTTTTCACCAGAGGGCGGTCTTTGTAATACGCCTCGTAAGCCATGCGAACCGCAGAACGCTCAGCAGAATCGCTGTACATCATGCGCACCCATTCAGGGGAAGACGCCGAGGTCTTGTAAGGAGTCTGCGGGACAAACTGGGCCTGCGCATCTGGGACGTTCAGAGCAATTAGCACCGTCCAAAAGCAAAGTATGAGCAATCGAATCATGCACAAAAGTAAGCTCCCAACGGCAGTGCCATTCAAAAAGAAAGGGCCGCCTTGGTCGGGCAGCCCTTTCGGTTTTAAGTGAAATTGGAAGGTTGGTCCAATGGTCTTACTTCATTATTCTGCACACGCTGTTCCGTAGTATTGGAAGAAGGTGAGCAAGTCACTTACATCAACAAAACCATCGTTGTTGATGTCTCCAGGACAATTGTCCGGGTAATCACAACCGCCTGGGAAGTTGGCGTTGTCATCGTAATTCAATCCATCTGGGTCCATGCAACCGACGATCAAACAAGATCCGTCATCCGTCGTTGCCGCGTTATTGAAGTTGCAGGCCAATGGATCCATACAGCCCGAATAAACACAGCTACCATCATCCAAAGAGGCGTCGGCATCGTAGTTATCCGCTCCTGCGTTCGTACATCCACCAAACAAGCACGACCCGTTCTCATCCCCCGCATTCTCATTGTAATTGGAAGCCAGCGGGTCTGTGCATCCCTGAATTGCAAACTCACAAGACATGTCGTCATACGTCGCCGCAGCGCTGTAATTCAATGCCGCATCGTACATGCAACCCGGTACCTCACATGAACCGTCATCCACATTGGATCCAGCACTGAAGTTGTCCGCATCCGGATTGGTGCAACCCGTATACTCACACAACTCCTCTTGATCGCCCGTGTTGGCTTGCGGATTGAAGTTTGAGGCCAAACCGTCCATGCAACCTGTAAACAAGCAAAGCTCCTCTTGGTCACCCGTATTGGCTTGAGCGTCGTAGTTGTCCGCAATGGCGTTCATACATCCGCTGTACAAGCAAATGGTATCCTGATCACCCGTGTTCGCTTGGGCATTGTAGTTGTCCGCTTCTGCATCCATACATCCTGTATACAAGCAGCTATCGTCTTCCACATTGGCCTGGCTATCATAGTTGTCCGCAATGGCATCCGTGCAACCGAAGTAAGCACACAAAGCTTCCTGATCACCGGTATTGGCTTGAGCGTCATAGTTGTCCGCTTCGGCATCCATACAACCCATGTACAAGCAGCTATTATCCTCAACATTGGCGCCTGCATCATAGTTGTCCGCGTCAGCATCCATGCAACCAAAGTATTCGCAAAGCGATTCTTGATCACCTGTATTGGCCTGACCGTTGAAGTTGTCCGCTTCAGAATCGTAACATCCCGTGTACAAGCAGCTTCCATCATTCAAGTTGGACGCAGGATTGAAGTTGTCTGCATTCAGATCGGTACATCCATCATAGATGCAGGTCATGTCTTCAAAATTGGCCGTCTCATCGTAATTCGATGCCATCGGGTCCGTGCACCCTCCTGCCAATGGCGGGAAGGTCAACTCGATGTCCGTGAATTCTTGAAGGTTGCCCGAGGAATCCTGGAATCGGATGTTGTACCGCAAGAAGATCACGCCTTCTGTTGTGAATTGACCCAACAGCAATTGACCGTTCTCGTCTGGCACACCTTGCGTGTCCGACGCTCCTGCATTCAAGAAGATTTGAGCGCCTTCATCTGAATCTATGATCAGGTCATCACCTGCATTGAAGTCATCCAAGTGCAGGTACATGTTTTCTTGCGCCAAAGCATTGTAATCACCCGGTCCAGCACCGATGGTCAACCAAGAGTCGAATTCCAATTCAGGGAAGAATCCAAAGAAACCCGGGTTGATGTTTCCACCAAAGTCAGCTCCAAGAGGATGTTGGTAGAAATCGCCCGTGCTCATGGTCAACCATGGGCTTTCGCTATTTCCAAACAACGACGTCATGTCCACCGATGCCATCGGGTTGAAGTTGGCGTAAAGCCTGTAAGTCGCATCCGTTTCTACGGTGTTTTCACCAACCAATTCATAAGACAAGCCCAAGAAGGTTGAATCGCCCCAGACGCAAGAACCATCATCGTTCGTTGCAGCCGGATCAAAATTCGTTGCTGATTGTGAAGCACAACCCGCAATTTCTGCGCATTCTTCAACGCCATCTCCTTCATAGTCACCGTTGCAATTTCCATCGCAATCCATGAACGGCTCAGCAAAGACACATGTGGACGGTACGTCCACATCAGACTCTGGACTGAAATTACAGGCCAACTCGTTAAAGCAACCGGCGTACAAACAATTTCCGTCTTCATCCGTTGCCGCTTCATTGTAGTTGTAGGCCGTCGTTTCCATGCAACCCGCCACTTCTTCGCTGTCGCAGACATCGTCTCCATCTACATCCGCAAGGCAAATGCCATCGCAATCTCGGAATTCCGAATCGTAGTAACACGTTCCGTCATCCTGCGTAGCCACCGGATCAAAGTTGCATGCATCCGAATCCGTACATCCGACACCAAACTCAGGGAACACCAGATTCAAGTCTGTCGCATAGTGCGTTGCCAGTTCCGCGTCACGGAATTGCAAGTTGTATTTAACAGAGACCACTCCACTTGTCGTGAATTGACCCAATAACATTTTACCGTCTGTTGGATATGAAAGCGCACTCCCCATTGAACCTGGGATATAATACAAACTCGCTCCAACAACTGTATTCACCGTCACATCGGAACCATAGTCTTCAAAATCACTGAAGAAGGATTCCAGGCCGATGGTTTGTAATTCAATTGGAGCACCTGGTCCTCCACCCAAAGCCAACCACGTATCGTATTCCAATTCTGGGAAGAATGCGAAATAAGATGGGTTGATGGAATGCGCGAGCAGCGCTCCATAGGGATTCTGATGGAATGGTTCTGTCGATAAAATCTCCCAGTTGTCATCTGCTGTTCCAAAAGACGCAGTCACCTGAATGTCCTCGTTCGGATTGAAATTGGCAAACAATCTGTAAGTCGACAAACCCTCGATCAGGTCGTGGCCCACCAATTCGTATGACAAGCCTGTGAACAATCCGTCCTCCCAAACACATGACCCATCGTCATCCGTAGCGGTTGGATTGAAATTGTTGGCGGATGACGAAGTGCATCCATTGACTTCACTGGAATTGCAAATGCCATCACCGTCAAAATCGTTGAGGCAGTCACCATCGCAATCCTGACCAAATCCAGCGTAAGTGCAGGACGCGTCATCGTCCGTTGCCGCGCTATTGTAGTTGCACGCACTGGAATCTTGACAACCGGCAATTTCAAATGAATCACAGATGCCATCATCGTCGGTATCTGCTTCGCAAATTCCATCGCAATTGTATCCAGAAGCGGGCACACTGCCTTCGCAATCACAAGTACCCAAGGCGATGCCTTCACCACCACAGACGCCGCACTCGTCCACTACGGAACAAGAGCCATCGTCATCGGTCGCTAAGCTATTGTAGTTGCAAGCAGTCTCTATCGTACAGCCTTCGATTTCAAAGTCGTCACATACGTTATCATTGTCTGTATCCTGCAGACACACGCCATCACAATCATACCCATCGGCTGGACCGTTTCCATCGCAATCGCAACTTCCTTCTTGAATACCCGGTCCTCCACAAATGCCACATGCATCTGTGTACAAGCAAGAATTGTCATCTGTATTGGCTTCTTCATTGAAATTGCAGGCCTCTGCATCGGTGCAACCCAAGACCTCAGGCACATAAGCACCAGACGTCCAGACCAATCCCGTTGAATTGGTGGATTCACCCGCCGAATCGCGCCACTGCATGTTCCAGTCACCATCGATGACTCCATCCTCTTCACCGTTTGTAACAGTTAACTGAGCCACCAAGACCTTGCCGTCTTCGCCGGCAATCGCTCCTGCATTGGATCCCGGAGTGACATACCAGCTTCCGCCTGCTTCTCCATTCACCACAAACCCGTTTCCTTCATTGAACGCTTCGAATGCATCCCCCATTCCGATTGTGCTAACAGGACCTCCATCTGTCGATTCCGAACCAATGGTCAACCAGCTATCGTAATTCAAGGTGGGGTCGAAGGCCATAAAGAAATCTTGAATGTCTGAGCCCAAATCTGCACCGGCCGGGTGCTGATAGAAGCTGGTGTTGACCGACAAGGACAAATCAATTGGATTCGCTTCGCCTGATCCTACAGAATAGATTGCAACACACTCATCACCTGGATTTTCAAATTGAGCATAAATGCGGTAGGTCACCCCAAATTCTGATGCAGCATGCTGAACAGCCGTGATGTGGGGAAACTCAGGAACAATGCAGGACCCATCGTCAAACGTAGTCAATGGGTTATAATTCAAAGCCAAATCAGACGAACAGCCGTAGACATCGTCTACATCACAAATTCCATTCTCGTTGGCATCCACAATGCAATCTCCTCCACAAACATTGATCACATCCAATGTGTTTCCATCACAATCGCAATCGCCGTCGGCGATGCCTTCACCACCGCAAACCCCGCATGCATCGAGCACAGTACAAGTGCCGTCATCATCCGTCGCAAGGCTGCTGTAGTTGCAAGCCGCAGAATCCGTACAACCATTGACCTCATCCGCATCGCAAATTTCATCTCCATCGGCATCCGCTAAGCAGTCGCCGTCGCAATCCAAACCTTCGGCAGGGACATTTCCTTCACAATCGCAAGTGCCTTCCTCAAATCCAGATCCTCCGCAAACACCACAGGCATCCAATTCCAAACAAGAATTGTCATCGGTGTTGGCCTCTGCATCATAATTGCATGCCTCTGCATCGGTGCAACCCAATGCGTCTGGAATGAAGGACTCTGAAGTGAACACCAGGCCTGTCGTCGCTGTGGATAATCCCTCAGCATTGCGCCACTGCATGTTCCAGCTGCCATTGATGATTCCCTCTTCGTCACCCAATTCAATGGTCAACTGGGCTACCAAGACTTGTCCGTCGTCTCCAGCCATTGCTGCTGGATTTTGTCCGGGAGTCACATACCAGCTTGCGCCGGTTGCCCCATCCGCAACAAATCCGGTGCCCGCATTGAACGACTCCATAGCACTCGCGAGTCCCAATGAACTCACTGGACTGTCATCGGTAGATTCAGAACCAATGGTCAACCAGCTATCATATGCGAGCGTTGGATCGAACCACAAGAAAAAAGTCGAAATGTCAGATCCAATATCGACACCAAGTGGGTGTTGATAGAAACTTGTATTGACGGCCAATTCCATGCTGACGGGATTGTCTTCATTGGTTCCTACTGAGTAAATAGCAATGCACTCGTCATCCGGGTTTTCAAACTGGGCATAAACCCGGTACGTTACTCCAAATTCAGAAGTGGCGTGCTGCACCGCTGTTAAGTATGGGAATCCAACCTCAAGGCAGGAGCCGTCATCAAACGAAGCCAAAGGATCGTAGTTCGTAGCCCCTTCAGAAGTGCATCCGACAACCTCATTGACATCACAAATTCCATTCTCATTCAAATCGGCCAAACACGCACCTCCGCATACGTCCAGCGCATCGAGTTCGTTTCCAGCGCAATCACATGCGCCTTCGGCAATGCCTTCACCTCCGCAAATACCACATTCGTCGAGCTCCGACGTTCCGTTGGGAACACCCGCACAATCCGCGCAAGTCGAGTTATCGCCACCACAAACACCGCATTCATCTAAAGCTGAAGTACCATTGGGTACACCCGCGCAATCCAAACAAGTCGAGTTATCGCCGCCGCAAACACCACAGTCGTCCAGCTCCGACGTTCCGTTGGGAACACCAGCGCAATCCGAGCAAGTCGAGTTGTCGCCATCACAAACGCCGCAATCGTCTAACTCAGAAGTTCCATTCAGAACACCCGCACAATCAGCGCACGTCGAGTTGTCGCCACCACAAACGCCGCAGTTGTCTAATTCCGAAGTTCCGTTCACGACTCCCGCGCAATCTGTACATGTGGAGTTGTCGCCAGCGCAAACGCCGCAGTCGTCAATCTCCGAAGTGCCATTGGCTACACCTGCGCAATCCGCACACGTCGAGTTGTCGCCGCCGCATACGCCGCAGTCGTCAATCTCAGAAGTTCCATTGGCTACACCCGCGCAATCCGCACACGTCGAGTTGTCACCGCCGCATACGCCGCAGTCGTCATGGGTAGACGATCCGTTCACGACTCCCGCGCAATCTGT
>CALGEI010000186.1 GCA_937881575.1 uncultured Flavobacteriales bacterium
CGACGTCAATGTCGTTGGTCGGCTCGTCCAACAGCAATACGTTGGCTTCCGTTTTGAGCGTCATGGCCAAATGCATTCGGTTGCGCTCACCACCAGACAGCACTCCGCATTTTTTCTGTTGGTCCGTACCGTTGAAGTTGAACTTGGAAACATACGCCCGACTGTTGAACAGCTTACCGCCAATTTCAAGCTGATCATGGCCTCCGCTGATCACTTGCCACACCGTTTTATTCTCATCGATTGCCGCGTGCCGCTGATCGACATAGCCGGTCACTACGCTGTCACCAATTTTAAAAGAACCCGAATCCGGTTGTTCTTCCCCCATGATCATGCGAAACAGCGTTGTTTTACCCGCTCCGTTCGGCCCAATCACGCCTACAATCCCTGCTGGAGGAAGTGAGAAGCTCAGGTTGTCGATGAGCAACCGATCGCCAAAGCCCTTTTGAAGGTTGTTGGCTTCAATCACCAAGTTGCCCAGTCGCGGGCCGTTGGGGATCGGAAGAGATAGACGCGCGTCCTTCTCGTTCGTCCCATCAGCAAGCATTTGCTCGTAGTTGTTGACACGGGCTTTGTTCTTGACGCGTCGACCTTTGGGCGATTGACGAACCCAATCCAATTCCCGTTCCAATTCCTTTCGGCGCTTCGACTCGTGCTTCTCTTCCTGGGCCAAACGCTTGGTTTTCTGCTCCAGCCAAGACTGGTAGTTTCCTTCGTATGGAATGCCTTCTCCCCGATCCAATTCCAGAATCCACTTGGCCACATTGTCCAAGAAATACCGATCGTGCGTTACGGACAATACGGTGCCTGTATACTGCTCCAAATGCTGCTCCAACCAATCGATCGACTCTGCATCCAAGTGGTTGGTCGGCTCGTCCAATAGCAGCACGTCTGGCTGTTGCAACAGAAGACGACACAACGCAACGCGACGACGTTCACCCCCTGAAAGGGATCCGATCTTGGCATCGTCCGGAGGACAGCGCAAAGCGTCCATGGCGATGTTCAATTTGGTGTCCAACTCCCAAGCATTCAATGCATCAATTTGATCTTGAACTTCTGCTTGACGGTTGATCAATGCGTCCATTTTTTCAGGATCATTCAAGATCTCCTCATCCATGAACCGGGCGTTGATCTCCTCATATTCTTTGAGAACATCCACAATTTCTTGGGTGCCTTCTTCGACAATTTCACGAACGGTTTTTTCCTCGTCTAAATCAGGCTCTTGCGACAAGTACCCCAATGTGATGCCCGGAGACCAGGTCACATCGCCCGTGAAGGCATCATCCAAACCGGCAATGATCCGCATGACGGTAGATTTTCCCGAACCGTTGGCACCGAGAATCCCAATCTTCGCACCATGATAAAAGCCCAAAGTCACGTCACGCAAGATGTGCTTCCCTGTTGGGGTCACCTTGTTGACTTTGTGCATGCTAAAAATTACTTTTTTGTCGTCTGACATGG
>CALGEI010000187.1 GCA_937881575.1 uncultured Flavobacteriales bacterium
GTCCTCGAAGCAAGAATTTAACTGTATCCTTCATACTGCTTCAATTAAAATTGGAAATAAATGAATTGTTTGTCTTCAACCTGAAGACCATGCACGCCCAATAGAATCACCCCCCAAGCCAGTGCGACATAAACGACCCAACGAAAAGGTCGCGGCGCAACCGAAAGCCAATCTGCAGCCTTTCCCCATCGTTCAACGATGCCCTCGATCAAAATCAAAAAGAGTAGCAGCACCACCGTCAATTGGTGATGCTCATCAGACATGGGTTCCACTGCCGTTTCAACGGGAGCCCAAGTAAATATTTGGTTCAAAACCAATCCTGCGTCCTCAAAAGATTGCGCCCTGAAAAATGCCAGGGACAAAGCCCAGCAACCAGTCACAAGCAAAGCAGACACCCAACGTCCAACATTTTTTCCTTTCGCAAAAACCCGAACAAGCAATGGATCCAAACCAATGATAAAGATTCCATTCAAAGCCCCCCAAATCACAAAGT
This sequence comes from uncultured Flavobacteriales bacterium, assembly GCA_937881575.1. Taxonomy (GTDB): domain Bacteria; phylum Bacteroidota; class Bacteroidia; order Flavobacteriales_D; family Sanyastnellaceae; genus UA16. The sequence continues at coordinate 494 of CALGEI010000187.1, forward strand.
TCCAAGAAGCTCCGTGCCACAAACCACTCAAGAGAAAGACCATCATAACATTCAGCGTCATGCGGCGCTTGCTGACCCGATTTCCACCCAAGGGTATGTAGAGATAGTCCCGAAACCAAGAACTTAGGGAAATGTGCCATCGGTTCCAAAAGTTGCTAAAACTCGATGCGAAATAAGGCCTTTTGAAATTTGTACTTAGCTTGAACCCGAGCATTCGACTGATGCCTATGGCAATGTCAGAATAAGCCGAAAAATCGAGGTACAATTGCCCCGTAAAACAGATCAATGCCCAAGCAGCAGCTGCACCCCCAATCCCATCGGGCTGATCAAATGCAGCATCCACAACAAGGGCCAACCGGTCTGCAATCACGATTTTCTTAAACATGCCCCAAATCGCAAGCAAAAATCCGGAGCGCACCATTGCCACATCAAAGTGCAATTCATCACGATCGAACTGCGGCAACAAATCCTTCGCGCGCTCAATGGGTCCAGCGACCAACTGTGGAAAGAACGTCACAAATGCAAAAAATTGGACTGGATCACTCGTTGGCTCGAGTTTCTTCCTGTAAATATCCAATGAGTAAGACAGCGTTTGGAACGTGTAAAAACTAATCCCAACGGGAAGTACAATTTCAAGATGTGCCGAAGCGACGCTGGCTCCCAAGGGAACCAAAACAGCATCCAACGAATCGATGAAGAAATTGTAGTACTTGAAGACCCCTAAAAGCCCTAGGTTCGCGACCAAGCTTGCAGCAAGAAGTGCCTTTCGCTTGGACTCCTTGTTGGATTGAAAAATGGCCCTCCCAATGGCAAAGTCAACCACAGAACTGAAGATGATAAGACCCAGGAAGCGCCAATCCCACCAAGCATAAAAAAAATAACTTGATAGCAAGAGAAATACGTTCCGCACTCCTTTCTTTTTTGACATTCCGAACCAATAGAATGTAAAACAGACCGCAAAGAATACCAAGAAAATTATACTATTAAAAATCATCTCGCAGATTTACGCAAAAGCTGAGCGCGAAGTTTCAATCCATTGGATTTATTTTTATGCGACTTGCCCGCAAGACACCACCTCGTCCAAGCCAATTTGACAAATAAGCGGCGCAGTTCGATAGGCGCGTATATGCGAGAGGCATCAAAATCATCACTGAAAGGGTCTTCTGAAGCAATGATTGGGCGCGACTGCACAGCATGCGTCAGATTTTTGATACCAAAAGTCACTGTATTTGTGCCATCTGAATGCCTGACATCCCTTACTGACCATGATTTAGAACACTGCAGTGGATCAACTGAAACGATCCACTTTCATTTGTTTCGTTTTCGATGTCCTTGTATGGTGAAAAATCCGTGGGATCAAACGGGGTTGGACGTCGCTTCGGGTCACGGTTGGCATTGGCGAACAACGCCATGAAACTGGACGTGTGGTTCCACATGCGGCGGCCGTCATCAATTCGTCCTTTACTGAATGCGAAGAGTTCGAAAAATGTGAACGACCAAAACTCATGTGGTCGTAGGTTCAAGTCCTACTGGGCGCACTTTCTCTTTTTCTTTTGCTCGCTTTCGCTGCCTTTTGCGAAGTAACTGAAGCATGGCGGGGATTTCGATAGCAAGAGGAAATGGCCCCGTAGTTCAATGGATAGAATAAGCGTTTCCTAAACGTTTGATCCGAGTTCGATTCTCGGCGGGGCTACCACTAGAGGGCGTGAAATCCAAACGCTTGGCGTTCAAATTTAGCCCAGGCTTCCCTGAAGTCTTGGTTCTGTACTCTGAGAACTTCTTTGTGGTTGTTGCCGCACTCCATGACTTCAAATCCTTTGAGGTGCATATTGGTCTTGGATTTTAATGTGGCCTTTGCTGCAATTCGTATGCCTGATAATGAATGAATGGGGCCATTGAATTTTTTGTATTGCCCCTGCATCCATGCAAAACGTCTTCGGTTTTCAATGAAGCGTTGATCGTCGATTTGGCTGGACCTCCCGTTGTAGAACGCTATATCGTGGGAAGCCACTTTCTTGCGTCCTAACAACTTGAATTGAAGACGGCGCTTTAGTCCTACATAGCGATCCCTCCAAGTGGGTTCAAGATCCGCAGGAGGATCAAGAAGAACAATTGGCAATACCTCTTGTCCTGCGGCGATTAGTATATCGGCCATGGTAAATGCCAAGGTATAACCGATACAAAGTGCTCCCAGTGCGTATGGCCCATTGGGCTGAAGTTTTCGGAGCTCTTCTACATAACATTCCGCCCAATCTTGGAGTCCTCCAAAAGTCATCATCCTCTCGAGGGAGACTCCATGAGCCCAGAAGACATGAATGCCGATACGTTCATCCACAACTTCTGTAAAACGAGGGGAAATGAAGGCTTCACCAAGTTTGCCATGGATAAGAAACAATTGGTTGTTTGTGTTGGTTTTGCGAATGGTTACTAAGGGAGAGGGCCCTTCAAAGTTTAAATGTCCTGCATTCGCTTCTTTCATAAGGTGCGCAATACCACCAATGGTAGGGGGTTTGGCCAATTCCATAAGTGGAATGGTATTTCCGGTGGCTCGTTCGAACCGTCCGTGTAAACTAGCCCAAGCGAGAGAATCACCACCTGCACTGAAAAAATCAGTATCATGAGTGAGTGTCATTTGCAATCGAGGAATTTCCTGTTCAAACCACTCCGCAACGAGACGCTCGAAGTTTCCGTCAATACGGGATCCATTGCAGGTCCGGTTTGCAGCGGGTAAAGGTTTGGTTTCAAGTTTTTTCCGATCGATTTTTCCGGCTAATGTGCGGGGCAATTCCGTCATTTCTACCCAAGCTGTGGGCACCGCATATGAAGGAAGCGCTTCTAGAACATGCGCCCGAAGCGCATCAATATTGAAATTTCGGGAATGGATTGAAGGCACAATCCATGCAGCGATTTTGTCATTTAAATCTTCTCGCAAGACGATAGCGACCTCTTCTACTTCAAGGTGGATGCGCACATGTTGTTCTACTTCGTCGAGATCCACCCCGTATCCGCTGATTTTAACGCGCCGGGCCGATCGACCGGCCAAGTGCAATTGACCCAATTCGTCGAGAAAGGCCAAGTCCGTTCCTGTGTAAGCGATTCCCTTCTCAGTGGACTCGAAAGAAGCGGCCTGTTCTGAAGTCGGATTGAAATACCCCGGGGAGACACTCGCCCCCGTGATGCGCAAACGACCAATTGTACCCACGGAGACGGGTTCACCGTTCTCATCCAAAATATCCAAGTGGAGTTTTGATGAATCCCAGCCAGCCTTCAGGTCGTCTGCATTATTTAGGACTTTAAGAGCAATAACGCTAGCCTCCGTCGCGGCAAGGTGATTGATCAAAAGGGCCCCTTTGGGTTTTACCCGAAGCCAAGCTTCGACATCGTCAAGTCTCACAGGCTCGCCGCCTAGATCAACGGCTTTCACAGAATGCAAGAGTTCAGCCGCCTTCGGGAGAGCTATCCAGCGTCTGAAAACGGAGGGCACGGTATGCAGGACTTCTATTTGCGAATGCTGGAGCCACTGTGTTGCTGCGTGGACGCCCAATTTATTCAAGTCAAATGCAACCAAGGTTCCGCCGTGCAGCAGGGTCCCGAGAATGTCCATCATGGAAGCGCTGAACGCCGGAGAATAAAGCCATGAAACTTTCGTCCCTTTTTGAATGCCCAATTGACGCGCGAATTGGGTGGCGAAGTCGTTCATGCCATGGGAGGTTTGTTGAACGGATTTGGGAACCCCTGTACTTCCTGAGGTTTGAAAGATGGTACACACTTCCACGTGGTTTTCCGGAGGAACGACTGAGGTGGGAACCCAATCAGGACGAATGGTTTTCAAATTCGGATGTGCAATTTTTGACAGGGGGAGATCGCTAATCAAAGCATGGGGCTTCAGATTCAGAATCAACCGATCCATCGTTGCCTCGGGCATGCGGTCGATGGGTATGGCAGTAGCACCGGCATGCCAGCAACCGAATAGAGCCGCCACAAAATGAGGTCCATTGGGCAGTTGAATGGCTACGCGGCCTTGAGAGAATGCAGAAAGTTGCATGCTGACGGCATAAATATGCGTCATCAATTCGCCATAGGTCCAGACCATGCCATCGGGGCATATAATGGCCGCTTTCTTAGGGTCCTCCTCTGCTATCCGCCCGAGTTCATTGACTAAATTCATCTTCAATCTTTTGAACCTGTAATCATGATAACGCCGGATTTGCCCTTGAGCTCTTCGCGAAGCTGATAAGCCGCCGAGTGAGTGGCAGCGGCGGCGAAGCAGGCGCGGATTTTTTGATCGGCTAAGGTTGCTTTGGACGCACGAAGTTCATCGGCAGAAACGGAGACAAATCGCCCGCCTGTGGTCTTCACAACCTTTCTGACGTAAGGATATGAAACGGTTGGGTTTCCGCGAAGAATGGCAGCGGCTAACCCCTCGGGGTTCCGTTCGATATCATTTTCTGAAATAGCAGGGCGATTATCGCGGTCTGCCTTAACCATGGGAGCGCATGTTTCTTGTTGAACAACAATCATTGCAGGAATACGATCAATCCAACCGAGTTGCAATGCTTGTCGGAATGCAGAATGTGCCGCAATCACCCCCATACCGCTTGAGATGGCTTGAATGAAATAATCGGGAGAAGAACCATTTTGAGCCACAAATTGCTCAATGGCTTCGAGGTAAGCGGTTTTCAAACCTTCCCTTCGATAGGGGTTGTAAAACCCACCATCGGTTGACAGATTATGACGCTTTGCGTAAGCCTTAGCGGTATTTCCTGTTTCCATGAAATCACTGTCTGTAACATGAAGATCAACGTATGGATTTAAAAACCGTATTCGACCCTGGTGGGTTTTGGGGACAAATACGTGCACCCAGAGATGGCCGGGGTGGAGCTGAGCCTCGTAACAATAACTGTTCGAAGAGTTTCCTGTGCTTGCGACCACTATTTCATTGATCCCCCCGGCCCAAAAAGCGGGAGCAGCAATGCTGGCTTGTCGGAATTTGGTGTTACCGGTCGGTAAATCCCCATCATTCTTGGCGAAGACCCCCGGCAAATCCACAAGTTTTTGCAATGTCGAATGCGCATCAGGGTAGATATAATTACCGAGAGGGAGAAGATCTTTGTATCGATTCATTCCCGTTCCTGTAAATTCAGCGTTGCTGATGTTGGGGTAGGACAGCTCAATGGCACCCGAGCAAGACGGGCATTGAAACGTCATGGCTTGCGGTGTTTCCTGACTACAATTGAGACATTTAAATACGCCATGCAATCCGAACTGTATGTCTTTTAAAAACTTACCTGTAGGTGTGACGGCCATGGTTTAAATTTTTGATGAGTTTATTTTTTCAACTAAAATTTCAGCTGCTCTTGGAGCCATTTTGATGCCATATCCACCCAGCGCAGAGAGGGTGAAATAGGTGGTTTTTAATGTGTTTTGAGAAATCTCCGGGCGGTTATTCCGTGTGAAGCTTCTTATGCCAACAAAAGGCGTGAGATTGGCCAGTTCCAGACCCGGAAACCAGGATTGGAATGATTCAAGTCCAGCTTCAAGAGCGCTTAAATCCGGGAGTGCATCTTCTATTCTTCCTTCCACTGCATCGCTTGGAGATAGAAACCAACGATTCTGGAAGGGCCTTGCAAAAAATCGATCTTCGACTTCGTGAACCATCGGAACATTTGTGGATTGTTCGGAAAAGCCATGTTCGAAGTCTAGCCAGGCTGCAGTTCGACCGAGATTCTTAAGCCCTATTGGGGGAATATGCCCAATGTTGGCAATGCGGTCGGCCCAAGCGCCTGCGGCGTTTACAATGATGTCAAACACTTCCGAATCATGGTTTTGAACTTCGAAGAGATGCCACTTGTCCTGAATCGATTCTATCCGGCCGATTTCGAGTCCAGTTATCAAACTTCCTTTTGGGTGCCTTTGGATAAACTGTTCTAGGTCCCCAACCATGCGAGGGACATCAATATCAAAATGATCGGAATCGAAAAGAAATTGGTCGCCAGGAAGTAATCTAAGAGGCAAAGGCGAAAGTGCCTTTAGGGCTTCTTCGGGATGAAGTGTTACTAGTTTAAGACCGTCTGACTTTGTTTTTTCTTGCAGTCTTGAAATCGCGGCCGACTGTCCTTTTCTGGCTAGAAAAATTTTACCTCTTTGACGTAAATATCCTTTTGTGCCAGAAGGCATCCAGAACGGTCGTTCGAGCGTGCCTCGACTTTCTGCCGCCAACCTACACACTTCCTCTGGGCCGTAATGCAAGCTGAAACTTCCAGCATTCCGCCCTGTCGCATGCAGGCCAACCGTTGCCTCTTTCTCAAATACCGTGACATGATAGCCTGAGTTCAATAAATGAGCCCCCCCCATCAACCCCGCTATTCCGCCTCCTATGATTCCTATGTAACCAGACATTCAGAGAAGGGGTGTCTTTTGAAGATAAAATGCCAAACCGGGCATTTCAGAAGTCATGTGGGGTCCTTTTAGGTCCGCTTCATCAAAATGAGAAAGTGAAAACAATCCAGCGCAGGCGGCCTCAATCATTTCAATTCTCCATTGAGTCTCGGCTGATCGATCCGACTTGTTGTCTCGAAATGCTTTGACAACGAGCATCCATTTACCTCCTGGGCGCAACACCTTGTGCATCTTCTCAGCGACCAGTCGTCGTTCCTTGACTTTTTTGAAATTATGGAAGCAACCCACATCTAGGACCACATCGAAATCCGCATGTAGCGTCGCTTCGATTGGCTCGGAGGAAAGAACGTCAAGAACTCCGAATGTGAGCAGTTTTTGCAGAGAGGGATGAAGTTTGGATCGGGATTCATGAGCGATTTCAATCGCTTTCCCCGAAATGTCAACGCCATGAACAATACATTGGCCCACCTCTGCCATTCGAATTGCTAGCATTCCTTCCCCGCACCCAAGATCTAAAACGCGGGATTGCGAAGGAATCCAACCGGTTTTCATTGCGCGGTCGCATGCGTCCAAGGATTTTCTTCCACGCCACGGAGGAATCCGCTTCCGATTGGTAAAACTTTCATCCCACTTCGCCTGAACGGTTGTTCTAGAAGGAGGAAATATTTTTGACAAGATGGACCTGAGGGGTTGCATGCATGTCAATACGTTTTGAATCCGTATTTGTTTCAGTTTTCGAATTCGTATCCCCTTGGAGAGGTTTTCGGGATAGAAAAATGATAGATGGTTCTGTCCGAGGCTACATGCGCGGGGTATGTCACCACGCTCAGATCAATGAGGTTTGCGCATAAAAAAAGCCCGTATCGTTATGATACAGGCTTTTCAAAAAGTGACCGTGTAGGGGTCATATGGTGACCATGCAGGGGTTCAGCAAACCCCCGTCAATACTCAGGAAATGCTGATGTTTCAGATTTTGCATTTTGAGTGTGGGGCGTTTTGTGGGGCGTTTTTGAATGTTGACGCTGTCAACCCGTTGGCGCAAACTGTTTGTGAACTTCGGGTCGTTGGAAAAGCAAAAGGAACCTCGCCGCAAACTCCGTGACACGAAAGTCGGACAATGGCTCAAATCGTCCACGCCTCATTTACTTGATGCCGTAGGTAATGCCCTCCCCGATTCGGGTGTTTTGGGAATCGTCAAAAACCTTGTTGACCTCGATAACAATGTCACCCATGAACAACGCATGGAGTTGCACAACCTCATCGTTTCCGAGCGGATAGCAATGGAGGCCGAATTGACCAAGCGTTGGGAATCGGACAACAATGCCGATTCATGGTTGGCCAAGCACACCCGACCGATGATTGTGTTGTCGCTTGTCATTGCCCTGTTTGTGTTCATCGTGCTTGATTCAATGGCCATTCCGTTCCAGGTCCGCGATGCTTGGGTCACCCTTTATGAAATCCTTATTGTCACCGCTGTTGGCGGTTACTTCACATTGCGTTCGGTTTACGATAAGCGCAACAAACCGCCCACATTATGACCCCACGTCCCTTGTCCCCTTCATGGGCATATGTCCATGACTTATTGACGAAGTACCCAAACACTCCGTCCCTGACTTTGGCCAAGAAAATAATGTCCGAGAATGGCTCCATGTTTACCACGGTCGAGGCGGCACGTTCGGCGATCCGATATTTCAGGGGTGCAACAGGAACCAAGGCGCGGAAAAATGCCGACCCTAAGTTGGCACGACCATTTGATGAATCTATGTTCAACCCATTCGGGTTGCCTGAATCGGATGAAGTAGAATTCCTGCCGTTTGCGTTGCCCTCACTGAGTACCACTGAATCGTAAATGACTTCCTGCGCTTGGGCCGCAGGCGCTGCAGCGAGGCACAAGAAAGCGAGGATTGAACACGAAAGAATAGCGTAATGAATGAGCATGGCTGTGAAACTTTCAGCCAATCTCACGCGCATTTTTCAGACGTCCGGCATACGGATTGTCAAAAGTTTATCACACGAGAGCGAGTGACCAATTCTTGGAAGTAAGTAGCACGGATGCGAGCATTATTGCCCGCATCCTTGCCACCTCAGTTCGCCTTACGCAAGTGCCACTTGCCCATGCGCTTGTTATCCATTTCGCCCGAATCGCTTGATTCATCAAACACGCTCCACTCTTCGTCTGGAATGCGGTGCTTGATGTTCGCAGGTGCATAACGGACCTTGGTAACCTCACGTCCCTCGAAGTCGCGCATGGCCTGTACCGCGATCGCATTGTGTCGATCAAATGCAATCTCAAGCATCTGTACCATGATCCTGCGCGAATCCTCATTCTTGAAAATTCGCTCCAGCTTATCCGTTGCCTCAGAAGTGTAGCCCAACAGCCGCTGGCGATCGACTTCGTCGAGGAATGAATTGATCGAGTGCTCAATTTGCTTTTGGGTCAACGGCTTGATGTCAACGTCATCAATTCCAGGTCGGTATAACGTCAGTTCACCAGTTTCTTCATCTGCAACAATGGGTCTCTTGATTTTACCCTCTGCGACGAGTTCATCTGCACTCACCTCTTCAGCATCGTGAGCGTACCAGAATGAGAGCAAGTTCTTCGCATCATCCATTTCCTTCTTGGCCGCCTGAGTTCTTTTGCCCAATGTTGCCACTACCTCAGGTTCTCCATTGTTCAATCCCACAGAACAATTCACCACATTCTTGAAAGGACTGTTGCCGCCTTCCCACGCTGTGCCAATAACATTTTCAATGATTGCAGGCGTGAGATCGCGCGAAGAAACGGTACGCGCGTTGCCGTCTCCAAGCCCACTTGCAACGAGGTAATCACCGGATCGAACCGGTCCCAAAACGCGCACAGGAACCTGCCCCATAAAGGCCGCTTTTGCATAACCCGATGTGCTGCCTTGTGGAACATTTCCGATCACAATCGGGTTCGATGAAATAACGACCAAGCGCTCGGCACCATCCGTTTGATAGGAAAGCTCGCCTTCAAAAACGCCCGCGACTTGTCCAGATTCGAACGCATCCTTTGGGTTGCGTTTGGGCAGCCATTCGGCGTAATCACCAGCACCTGAGGCGTAAGTCACGCCCACGCGGTCGTGTGCCGTTGTCGCGCTTCCGTACTGATAGCTGCTGTAATCTGGAACTGTCGTTCCTGAGGAGCCGTCGTTGTTGAGGCCATCTGCCGCTGTGCCGTCCATATTCAACGCCCGCATGGAACCCAAAACAGCCTTGTTGATCCAATTGCTTTGGTCCCTGCTGCTTAACGTAATGCCCGCATAGGACTCAAGCCATTGCTCGTAGGCAAAGACAACATTTGCCGCATCAATAGCGCCCTCCAATGCATCCTTGAATGCATCATCCGCGTGTGGAGCGCAAACGCCGATGAAAGGAATGGGAATGGGAAAGAACACAGCCCAAATCAACGTGATACCGAAACAACCGGTTACGGATGTCGCTTCCGCGATGACCTCTATTACGTTTTGTGACACTTCCAACACGGCTAGCCAATAAGCGCGCTCTGCAGCTGTATACGCCTGTTCAGCGTTGAGCATGTCGTACCTAAAGGCCAACTGGTCCAACATATAGTCACCATTGTTCGTCAATTCGTGGGTGCTGTTCGAGAATTTTCCAGAGTTCAAAACCTGAACGCGTTCGCCTTGAATCCTCCCAACCTCTGTGCCTTCACTGTTGCGGAATGAGACGTACCTATTCGCATTTCCCGGCAATTCGTTGTCAATTTGAATCGACATTACGCGCTGGGTGACTGCGCTGCTTGTGTTTTCAAACGAACCAGCAAACTCGTGATTCGAAGAGGCAATGAGCTGGCCATCCACGTTTAACGACGCTGTGTTGGACAACCCTCCTGTCGTGGTAAACGCCTCATTCAAGGTCGTATTGAGGCCCACCTTAATGCCCGCAACGTTGGCGTTGCTTTTTAATTCGCCGACGGATTTGACCGGACCGTTGACCACTGCATTGCCTTGAAAGGTCATGGTCCCGCCACCGGTTTCGAGGTTGCCATTCAATTGGCTGGGGCCCGTGATGTCCAAAGCTTTGGCATTGAGCATCTGAGCCACTGCCAAGGTATCGTCCAAGTAAACGGATGTCGACCGCAAAGGAACCTTAGAAATCATGTTACCACTAGCCGCAAGAACGGAGAATGTGGTATCTGTGCCGAAAGCGGAATCGACGCTTGTTATGGCGTGAAAATCACTGCCCATGGACAGCTCGTTGCGCAACGTAGTCCGTCCGAAGAGGTTCAAGAATTGGCCCGCAGACGTGTTGCCACCCACTGAGTCCAAATCACCACTCAACGTAAGCGCTGATGCCTCTACACCTCCATCCGAGAAGGTTACCCCCTCGATGGTGAGGTCCCCCTTCACCAACACGTTGCCCGTGGCGATGAACGAGCCTTCCACAAATGCGTCTCCCGTATTCTCGATGGTCGAATCGCCGATGAGCACCAATCCATTGTCCGAGCCATTTGTGGTCGCTTTGAAAAGTGAGTTCACCCGCAGATTTCCTTTGACAGTGGCCGAGGCGTTGACATCCAATAAATCAGCAACGCGCCACTCGTTCAACGTGGATTTTTCAGCAACATCCAGGTTGTTGAACCGGGAGGATCCTGTTGCTACCAAATCCCCTTTGATGTCCATGCCACCGTGCGAATAGACTTTCCCGTTGCTCGGCTGCAACTTGAAGAGCGTTGAGTCATTGGGCATGCCCGTTTCATCCATTCCTTGCTTCACGGCGAGCTGCGCGCGCAGCTCGAGGGAATCTTTGAAATTTGTACGACCGACCACATTGAGGTTGTTCAACTGACCTTCGCCTCCAACGACCATTTGATTGTCCAAGTCAAGGGAGGAGGTCTGAATGCCGCCATCGCTCAATTGGCTTCCGGCAATGGTCAAGTCACCCAACGCAGCAAAGTCATCGGTCAAAAGCAACGAGTGCGCAGTTATGTTCCCAGCGATGCGTGCAACTTCTTTGTTGACCCACACCCCGCTGTCCACGATGCTTTCCTCAATGGTTAGATTCAATGACGTGCCTCGAAGGGAACCCGACTCCAGGTTTTCATGCATCATTGACTTCAGTTCGGTCAACTGGTCTATGGACGATTGGACGTTGAATGGGTTGATGCTGGAAACGCCAAATCCAGTGGTCACATCGTAATACCGGTTAACGCGCGGCTCAAAGGTCAACAACACCTCTTCATCGCATACCCCGTCGCCGTCCGAATCGTTGATGCACGTGCCGTCGCAATTCCGCGCGAACGGCCTGCCCGGTCCGCCGCACACGTTGCAGTTGTCGTAGACATTTCCATCGCAATCGCAATACCCCAGTCGGCTTGCTTCGCACCCACATCCCTCCAAGCCGCCGGGACCATTGCAGACTCCGCATTCATCGATGATGCCCGTGCCTTCGGTGCACGGATCGTTGGGAATGCCGTCTCCATCCAAGTCGTCATCGCAAACGCCGTCGCCGTCCATATCTGTGCTACACCCTCCGCCGCATATGCCCACAACATCTACGACGTTTCCATTGCAATCGCAAACACCCGCAGGAATTCCATTGCCATTGCAGACCCCACACTCGTCTTCAATACCCAAGCAATCATCCACGTCGTCGCAGATCAAATCGCCGTCGGCATCTGCAGCACACGTGCCGTCACAGACGTAAATGGCATCGTAGGTTTTGGTGCCTGCACAATCGCAATAGCCCACAGGGATGCCCGTTCCATTACACGCCCCGCATTCATCGATGATTCCCGTACCCGTTGTGCAGGTGTCGATGTCATCGCAAATGCCGTCTTTGTCAATGTCCGTGCTGCAATCGCCGCCGCACACACCGGCTGCATCGATGATTCCGTTGCCGGTTGTACAGGGATCGTTGCCGTCGTCATCGCAAACACCATCGCCATCTGCATCCACTGCACAGTTGCCGCCGCAATTGCCCATTGCGTCTTCCACGTCCCCGTCGCAGTTGCACGCACCAGCGGGAATGCCAGTGCCGCCGCACACACCGCATTCATCAACGGTGTTGTTGGGGGTGTTCGGGCAGGGGTCGATGTCATCGCAAACGCCATCGTCATCGGCGTCGCTGAAGCAGGTTCCGCCGCACACGTCGAGGCTGTCTTTCATGGTGCACGCGTCGAGGCCGAGCAGTGTCGCCGAGGCGTCGTAATTGCAAGCGGTCGCAATGGTGCAACCGATGACCTCCTCTTCATCGCATACGTTGTTTCCGGTTGCACCTGAAATGGAATCCGTGACGTTGATTGCCGTCCAATACGCGGCATTTGGCAATGTGTCGTTTTCGCACGTTCCATCGCAATTTCGGCCCAAGACCTTCCACGTCGTGCAATTGCACCGGCCATCGCTCAATCCCAGAGATGGATCTATGGCATCGAGGTAGAACGCAGAACCACCGCAAACGGAACAATCGTCAAGTTGTTGGCACCATTCAGCAGCAAGTCCCCATGTGGCATCGGAATTGAAATTGCACGCTGTGCCATCGGTGCACCCTTCTATGTCATTTTCGTCGCAAACGCCATTGCCTGTCGAATCCGCAAAACCGAACTGCAACCAATACGTACTGTTGGGGATAATGTCGTTGATTTCGCCGCAGTAATCGCAAGCATTTTTGAATATGCAAGCCACAGCTGCTGGGTCGAGGTAGTTGCATGCTGAATAATCTGTGCAAGCATCCAACGGATCCGTGGGGACTGTGCCAATCAAACAACCGGGCTCGCCGTACTCATCGCACACGCCGTCGTTGTCCTTATCGGTCAGGCAATGCCCGCCGCACAGCCTTAAGGCATCTAATTCATTGCATGTATTGCCTACGCACGGATCGTCGATTTCACCATCGTCATTCGTATCGTGGTCGCACAGTCCGTCGTTGTCACCATCGAGGGTGCAAAATTGTGCATCGCTGGGCAAAAGGCACCGTCCCACTTCGTCGTATACCTTGTAATTCACAGCTTCACAACTGCAGCGCCCACCCCTGATTTTCACTTCGTCGCCTTCGCACTCTTCGCAACGGGAGACGTTGGGGAATTTGCACGATCCATCGTCGATGGTAGCCGAACTCTCGTAATTGCACGCCAAAGGATGAATGCATCCATGCAGAGCTTTGTTGCAATCACATGTCCCAGGGCACAGCGAAGAATAAGCCGTGGTAATGGCATTGTTCAAAGGACATAGATCCCCTAGAGTTGACACGTACAAGCTATCCGCGGAAATCTCCTCGGGGCAACATTGCAAATTTGTGGCAGCGTTGTCTTCACCCAATCCGTCGCCATCCAAATCTAGGTAATAAGTCTGTGTCGCAGTGCAACTCGTGCATTGGCCGTAACCCAACACAACCGCAGTCGAAAGAATGAAGGTTAATACTAACTTTTTCATGATCATTTTCCTTGTTGTGTTGAAACATTGGTCGTCAGAGGCTCGAGCGGGCCGGTATCAAATCCCCAGTTGTGCCATTCACGCAGCGTTTTGCGATTGTGCGCATTTATTTTGGATTGCAAACCGTCGAGAAATGCTTTTTTGAGTTCGGGATGGGTTTCCATGTCGGTCATGAACTGGCGAAGATGGTCATCCTCATCCCCAGAATTCATTTGTTCCATTGCTTCATCAAAAGCCAGCTCCATGCCCACGTTGTTCAAATTGAAGAAAGCAACCGACGTATTCTCTGGAACCTCATACCCAATGGGCTTACCTGATTCCACCGTTGATTCCTCCCCTGCACTCCCGATGGGGACGCCCAGGATGCCTGCATTCTGAAGGGCCAACAAAGAGGGCTTTTCATCTTTGGCCAGCGACTCTGTAATTTCTTTCATTCCCTTCGAAACGCGCTCCATCTTGGCGATTTCCGACTCAATTTTGGCGAGGTTGCGCGCAATTCCTCGGTCCAAACCGACCGAGATGTTTACCAGATTAACTGAATGGCTATTGCCATCTTCCCACGCACGGCCAACCACTCGTGGCAACATCTCCGCATCCAATTCCGCTTCTGACACGGCAACTCCAAAACCTTCATCGTGGCCACTTGTCACGATGTAATCGCCCGATTCGACTTGGCCAAGCACCTGCGCTTGAACCTGCCCCATGAAGGCGCATTTCTCGTATCTGGATTCATCATCTGGTGAATTTCCGAGCACGATTGGAAGCGTCGAAATCACGAAGAGGTGATCGGCATCAGATGTCTTCAGCGATATCTCGCCTCGCTTGACACCCACGATTTGACCTGGCATGAAATCATAACCCGGATTTCGCTTCGGCAGCCATTCTGCGTAATCACCCGCACCCGAGGCGTAAGTAATGCCCCTTCTGCGACCGCCGGTGTTGACCATGTCCGCATCCCTCGCTGCATCATAAGCTTTCTTTGATTTCACTGCTGCATCCAATCCAAAGGCCGCATCCGCAACCGCCAACTCCGCTTGGTAAAATCCAACACCTGCTGACACAATTCCCGCAGCAGCTGCGATCAACATCGAAGGGATGGGCACGGTGGTACAGAATCCCGAACCGGCACAGACCGTAGTCGACCCCTCCTCAGCGGCATCACTGATGGCGTCGCTCAAATCCTTGCCAGCAAGGTACAGGCCGATGAGCGAACTGGCTTGATCAATTCCCGCCATTACCAGAGCGGTTTCCAATTCTCGCACGGCATTTTCATGCGATTTGTTGTTGTTCAATTCGCCGATATTCTCGGCCTCAATGCGACCAATTACCACGCCTTGAGCGTTCTTGAACTCCATGAAGTTGGTGGCATTTTTAGGGTCGACCCGACCGGATTTCAACTTGATGCCGTCCCCTCCGTCTGTATTGATGAATTCCGCCGCAAACCCGTCGTTTAGGTTGACATCAACGTCTAGCACAGGTGTGGATTTCACCCCAGTGCTCACCACCTCCAACGCACCGTTGATGGTGGGTGCGCCGCCTGTGACAAACAAGCTATCGGTAATCAACCCGCCGCCCAAGTTCACTTCGCCTATCGTGCGAATGCTTTTGTCGATGCGCAATTGGCTGTTGAATACGGCTGGACCGGAGAACGTTGCGCGTCCGTGAATGTCCACCGCCGAATTGAACGTGGCGTAGGACCGAACGTTGAGTCGATTACCGACGTAGACGCGGTTGGCCGTTGTGGTGGTATCCGTTTTGATTCGCGGAGCGGCGATGGAACCGTTCCAGGTTCGCATGTCCCCGCTCTGGCGCCAAACTTTGAAAATCAACGAGTCGCTGGAGGCGCTCAGGGTGGTGTGCCCGGTGCGCAGTTGGCGCATGTTCAAATTTCGGTAGAGATCGACAGTACCATGCCAAGATGCCGTATTGCCCGCGGAGAGCTCACCTTTGAGGTTGGCATTGCCGTCCACATAGAGGTACCCAGCGCGGATATTGCTCGTCTCCAATCCGCCTTTGGCGAACGTCGAGCCTTTGATGCGGATATCGCCCATCACGTGAACGGAATCCTGAACGGTGAAGTCACCTGCTATATCCAAATCCGTTCCTATGAAGGTGTTTCCGTTGGAGCTGTTGACGGTCATGATGGTGTCTACCACGTTGGAATTGCCCACAAAGAGGCTTCCGAGCAAGTGCATGTCGTTGTCGACCACGATTTGGCTGTCCACGGCGGCATTGGTCAAGGTCCAGACGTTATCCACCTTTACGTGATCCAAGTTCGTGCTTCCCGCCACCTCGAATTTTTTATCCGTAGCCAATCGCAGGGCATTCACATCCCCTGTGACCGAATTCACTTCGATGGTTGCCGTTGCGCCTGCACCTTGACCGTCGTAGGCCACCAGGTCATCGGCAACGTCAACACCGTTTTTCAGCGCAGAGGGCCCATCGATCTTCAATTCGTCCGCAACGTTCATATCCCCACTTACATCGGCGTCGCCAAGCAATTCCATGCTCGTGGTGATAACGGTTCCTTCCGAGAACGTCACCCCTTGAATGGTCGCGCTTCCCGCAATCGCAGCCTTGCTGGCGATGGTCATGTCGCCCCCAACGACCAGCAGTTTTTCAAAGCGAGCCCGCTCACCCACAAACAGTGAGCCCCTGCTCACAATGGAATTTTCGATGGTCATATTGCGGGTGTGACCCGAAAGTGAACCGTCGTCGAGGTTTTCCGACATGCGGTCGTGTATCACGCTCATCGTGTCGAGGACTTCCATCAATCGCAGGTGATCCAAGTATTGGCTCAGCGAAACCTTGCCGTTGGCGATGGATTGAGACGGCAAAAGCACACGCGGGATTTCGAGAAGCACGTCGTAATCGCATTCACCGTCTTGGTCCAAATCAATGCACGTGCCGTCGCAATTCCAGCCAAATGCCGACCCCACACCACCGCAATCTCCACATTCGTCTTCCACGTTGCCTTCGCAATCGCAATCGCCTGCAGGTTTTGGCAAGCAGCCACATTCGTAGTTCGCACCGTTTCCGTTGCAGACGCCACATTCATCCATTACACCAATGCAAGCATCCACACGAGCAATGGTAGTGTCTGCATCGCACAATCCGTCGTCGTCGGCATCCCCTCCCGGGCAATCTCCATCAAAATCACAAATCAAGTCGTGGTCAGCATCTTGAAAACACGTACCACCGCATATGAACAGTGAATCCAGCGTGCTCCCCTCACAATCGCAATGGCCCAACGAGTTGGTGCAGCCCGGCGAACCGGCATCGCAAGGTGTGCCGTCGGGCATTGTGAACCAATTCCCTTGCGTTGAATCAGCTGCGCAATCGCCACAATCATCGATGATCCCTAAACAGGTATCATCTGGGTTTCCGTCGCCGTCTAGGTCGTCATCGCAAATTCCGTCGTTGTCCGCATCTGTCGTGCAGCTTCCACCACAAACGTCCACCGCATCCAATGTGTCACCAGCGCAGTTGCAACTCCCGGCTGGTAAAACCAAGGCAGCGGGATCGTTCAGGCAGACATTGCACTCGTTTCGGTTGTTGTCCGGATCATTGAGGCAGGGGTCTTCGGGTATGCCATCGCCGTTGGTGTCGTGATCACACAAGTAATCGCCATCGCCATCGGACCAGCAATTACCGCCGCAAACGCCGAGGCTGTCACGCTGGCTCGAGCAAATATCTGGATCGTCCGGGAACCCATCGCCATCCAGGTCGTCATCGCACAGGTCATCGCCATCCGCATCATTTTGGCACAGTCCACCGCAAATCTTCAAAACATCGTAGGTGTAACCGTCGCAATCGCATTGGTTGAGCGCCACATCAAGGTAGCAATCTTCAGTGCCCGGTTCGCAGGGTGTTATACCATTGGCGAGGGTAAACCAATTTCCGGCAGCCGAATCTGCCACGCAGGTACCGCAAGCATCGTACAACCCAACACAATCATCCACGTCATCGCACGTATCATCGTTATCCACATCGTAAAAGCACGTTCCGCCGCATACATCTAAGCTGTCCTTGTAGATGCAAACTGAGTCGTCTGCGACGTTCACTTCACTGTTGTAATTACACGCTGATGCATCAGAACACCCAACGATTTCTGCGTTGTCACAGATGTCGTTGTTGTTGGCATCCGATGGACACGTGCCCCCACAAACACCCAGTGCGTCCTCCACGTTCCCTTCGCAATCGCAAGCTCCTGTAACAATTCCACTGCCTCCGCACTCTCCGCAAATCGGATCCAATGTCAAGCAAAGTTGGGTTTGATCTCCGAAGTTCGCTTCTGGGTCGTAGTTGCACTTCGATTCGTCTCTGCACCCTTCGACACGCAGGTAGTCACACAGCATATAGTTTGTAGTGTCATTGGGCAACTGATAGGTCAAATTGTCTGTGTTGTAACAATTCCCTGAACAATCGTACCGCGTGATGTCGATGTCGTTGGCAAGGCACATGTTGCAGTTGTTCAACACTTCGCCATCGCAATTGCATGCCGCACCTGCAACTCCGCCCAAGGTACAGTTCATGTCGCCTGGGACACAAGGAGTTGTGGTGCCAACGATGTAGTACCATGAACCCGAGGTCGAATTGGGTTGGCAAGAATTGCACTGGTCAACGATGTTCACCCCGCCAAACCCGATGCATTTATCGTCATCGTGGCCGTCCCCATCGGAATCATTGTCGCAAATACCATCGAAGTCGGAGTCACCTGTGCATGCACCACCACACGTGTTCAAGGCGTCCAAATACAACGGTCCATATGGCGCTTTCTCGTCGCAATCGCAAGGTATTTGCCCTGTCCCATCTGCAGCAATTCCGCCCGTGATCGGGTCGCATGTTTGGCAGCTGAGTGGGAACACGCAGGTTCCATTCTCGAGGATGGCTGAGGCATCGTAGTTGCACGCCCCATCCACTGTACATCCGTGCGAAAGGCTCAAAGAGTCTTGTGAGCTCGTCGCGAACACCCTGTTTCCATAAAACGGGAACAAATCCCCCGCTAGAGAGGCATACATGTCGGGCTTTGCGCAGCATGAGAGGTTCGTTTCGGGATTGTCCACCCCGTAGCCATCGCCATCGATATCGAGGTAATACGATGTCGGCGTTGCGCAAGAAGAAGTTTCACAAAACGTGGAAGACTGCGCGGATCCCTTAATGGCCAACGCAATCATGAAAAGGAAAAGTAAATTCTGTTTCATCTTAGTTGCGCTTAGGGGTTGATTCATTCTGGTTTTTGGCTCGCTTGGCATCGCGGTATTCCATTGGATTCTGCTCCTTCAATTCTGTCGTGACGGGTTGCAGGACGTTGAGGCCGTTGCACCTATCCAAGTCTTCGATGAACTTATCGTTGTATTCGTTGATGTCATTCTTGATTTCGGACATCATCACCTTCTTCAATTCGGGATTCCGTTCAATCTGCTTCAACACGTTGCTTCGACCATTGGTAATGCGACCGAATTCCTTCACCGCTATGTCAAAGGCGTATTCCATGGCCTCATCGGTGATTTCATGAATAATGATGTCATCCGAAGTCACGTAGTTGAACATTTCCTTATCTCCCAATTCTGCTTCCTCCATGTATTGGATTTCCGATGTGGGCCGAATCAAAGGCGGAATCAGTCCTTGCATTTGTGCCTCATACAGCGACATCTTCTCACCCCGCATTTGAGATTTGAGGACGGTGTGGAGTTCATCTAAGTCGCGCTCCAAATCAGTAAGACGGTCATCGAGGTCCTGTGATACCGATGCGACGCCATCACTGATGCCCACGGCAGCAACAACTTGGCACAAAGTGTCCCCGGAATTGGCCTCCCACGCGAATCCTAACAGTTGTGCGATATCCTGCGCATTGGCCTCGTGCTTGGGCTTTGCAATGCCCACACCGTCAAAATTGCCACTCGGCAAGATGAAGTCTCCCTTCCTGACTGGTCCCTTCACCCAAACCGGAACTTGTCCCAAAAAAGCAGCCTTCTCGTATTGGTCCAAATTCGATTCAGGTTGATTGCCCAGAACAATGGGCTGAGTCGAGATGACAAACAGGTTGTCTGCGTTGGAGGTATTGAAAGAAATTTTCCCTTGGTGGATTCCAACAATCTGCCCTGCGAGCATCTCTTGCTGAGGGTTCAGTTTGGGCAAGTATTCGGCATAGTCTCCAGATCCAGAGGCAAAAGCCACCCCTACCATCTGTCCTCCCGCCGCAACTTTGGTTGCCGTTCCTGTTGAATTCGAATTGAAAATGCGTTGAATTTCCCGCGATCTGGCCAACGATTTTTTAGAGTTGTTCCAATCGGTTTTGGCCTCTTCCTTTACGAATTCGGTCAAAATCAGGTTTGTCGCTGCTGAAATGATAAACGAAGGAATGGGCAGGGTAACACACCATCCAAAACCAGCGCAAAAAGTCACCGAAGCCAAGGCTGCCACTTGGCTCGCAATGGCCATCGCCCGGTCAACTTCCGCAGCGATGTAACTGGCATGGGCAAACACCTCGGTGGCCTCGGAGCTGTACAATTCAGCATCAATGGCTTTTTTATCGGCTACCCATCCCAGGTTGTTGGTGTGTTCCCCGGGCGTCTCTCCTTCGATGCGCCCGATGACCACGTCGTTGCTTGTGACGAAACGCACGTACTCATTGTCGTTGTTCGGGACTTGAGCATCGATTCGAACCTTGACACCGTGGCCGGCCGCATTCGCATTGTGGATGGAGGCTACGCCTTCGCTTGAAGTGGAATTCGACGAAACGCGCAACGCGCCCAATCGATCGTCCGTTGCGTTGAAATTTGTTGAAGCTGGGCTCGACGGAAGTCCTCCTGTCACCCGCAATCCATTCACATCTAGGTAATTCGATGAGCTGACTTTGCCCAAGTTGACAGGTCCGTCACCGATGAAGTTTTCCAAAACGACCAAGGAGTCCTGCAACGTGGTCGTTGCGCCTGACAGCATCATGGTGTCGGCAGAGGTGAACAGGGATCGTCCCGTAATGGTTCCGGCATTCACGGTACTAGCCGAATCCACGGTAAGTCCGCCGGAGCTAATAGTCAATTTGTAATCGACGGTCATTCTGGGCGTCTGGGCTTGCTGGCCACGGATTTCACCATCGGTTTTGACGATGACATTCGGTACGATGGTCAATTTGGCTTTTTTGCCCGCTGTTTCCTTGTCGTAGACGTAAAAATTCGATCCGACCTGCAGGTCGCGCAGCAAGCGGGTCTGGCCGGCAACGCGTGTATTCGTGTAGACGAAAATGTCGTTGTCCACGACCATGTCGCCCGTCATGTTGACGTTGGTGGTGTACATGCCGCCATCTGCAAAGGTGGTGCCCGTCACCCGCAAACTGCTCTTGAGCAGCGAATTGCCGCGGATGATGACGTTTCCGTCCACCAGCAGGTTGCCTTTAATCCGCGTCAATCCTGTTCCTCCGAAGACGGTGAACATCGAATCGTTCACGAGGAAATTTCCGCCGATGTCAACCGAGGAGTTGGCCTCGAGGGAACCGCTCATGCGGGCTACGCGCGTGCGGGATTGTCGGTTGACATTCAGGGTACTCTTCAACAAACCTATTTGCCCCACTTCTATTTCGCTCTGCACATCGACATCCCCGTCCATTCGGACTTTACCGGTAACTCCGCTGACAGAAAAATTCACCCTGGAATCGGTGTTGTCGAAAGAACCGCTGTATAAACCGTTGTGCACTTTGAAGTCACCAACCACCTCGCTCAAGTTTCGGATGGTCGTGGTCTTTGCCACATTGACATTTCCGCCTACGTTGGTTGATCCACGCACCGTAAAATTACCGCTATTCTGAACATTTGTGGAATTCAAGCCTCCGTTGTTAAACGTCACACCTGCCACTTGAAAATTATCCCCGATGGCAACGTCTCCTTCGACCAACATCGGCCCATCGCCCCGCACTTGCTTTCGGAATTCCGCATCGCCCTCCACACTGAGTTCGCCATTGTTTTGGACGCTGTCTTGGATGGTGATGCGATTGGAAGTTCCGCTGAGCGACCCGTCATCCAAATTGATGGCCATCGCCTCGTGTAAATCGATGAGCGTTTGAAAAGCATCATCCACGTTGTATTCGGAGATGGACACGTACAATTCACCGCTTGAAACTTGCGCTTCCAAGGGGGATTCTACCTTCCACACCAACGGATCATAAGCGTCGCAAATCCCGTCACCGTCGGCGTCGTCCCGGCAGTTGCCATCGCAGTCTCGTCCAGGGAGTGGGCCCGGACCTCCGCAAATACCACACGCATCCAGAACATTCCCATTGCAGTCGCATTCACCGTTAATGATGGGATCACAGCCACATCCGGGCAACGGCCCTGTTCCACCACAAACACCGCATTCGTCTTCTGCCAACCCAACACCAATGCAGTTGTCGAGAACGTTGTTGTAGATATCCAAGTCACAGATCAAATCCCCGTCGGCATCCACCAAGCAAGGTCCTCCGCACACCTCTAGCGCGTCCAGCGTATCGCCAAAGCAATTGCAGTGACCTGCCGGTATTCCGCCGCCATCGCATACCCCGCATTCATCAATCGTACCCGTACAATCGTCGCCTCCGCCGTCGTCGCAAATCCCATCGAGATCGAGATCGGTCAAGCAGGCGCCACCGCATACGCCAATGGCATCCAATGTGTCACCGGCGCAATTGCATGTCGGAGTCACCAACGGATTTGATCGATTCAAGCAATCCGAAGAAGTCCCTTGAATGCAGGGGCTGCCATCGGCTAAAGTGAAATAGTTCGATCCGTCGCATTGGTCGCAATCATCTCGAAGCCCACTGCCTGTGAGGCAGTCGTCTTCCGTGTCACAAACGCCGTCGCCATCTGAATCCGTGGTGCAGTTCCCGTCGCACACGCCAATGGCATCCAGCACTCCTAAACAAATATCAAGGTCGTTAACAATGGTGTCGCCGTCTTGGATGTAGTAATCGCAGACCAAGTCGCCGTCGGCATCCTCAGGGCAATTTCCACCGCATACCGAGAGGGCGTCGAGTTTGTCTCCGAAGCAATTGCAATCGCCATCTGTGATCCCGTCGCCATTGCATACACCGCACTCGTCGTGCGATCCTACGCAGTCATCTTCTGTATCGCATTTGCCGTCCTTGTCGGCATCTGTCGCGCACACCCCGCCACAAATCTGCAGCGCGTCTTTGTAAATGCAGTTCGCATAAATCGTGGCGTTTTCATCAAAATTGCAAGCCGTTGCATCCGTGCAGCCGTAAACCTCCAATTCGTCGCAGACGTTGTTTCCACTCGGTGTGGTCCCCAGTGAATCCGTCAACCCCAAGGATGTCCAATAAGCGTCGTTTGGCAAGATGTCGTTCAGGCATTGTCCATCGCAGTCTTTGGCATACGCCGGGAACGTATTGCAATCGCAACGACCGTCCACCAAACCATCAGCAGGGTTGCCGTTGTTGTGCGCAGCTCCACCCCCACATACGCCGCAGACGTCCAACGTATCGCACCACAAAGAAGTCAACCCCCATGTCGCATTGGTGTTGTAGGTGCAAGCAGTGCTGTCCGTGCATCCCTCGATGTCCTCTGAATCCAAAATGCCGTTGCCGATCGAATCGGCTACGCTTAAAACAGCGAGGTAATAGGCCACGTTTGGAATGGTGTCTGTTGCATTGGCAAGGTCTCCACACGGCAAATCAACATCCGCTAACGGAATGCACTCCATGCAGGCGTTCAACTTCATCGTTTGCTGGCAATTGCAAAATCCGTCCAGACTCCCGCCAATCGTCGTGCTATCTGAACCCAGTGTCTTCAATTCGTCCGACACCACATGCTTCACCCAAGAGCCTGAAAGGGAATCTGTTTGGCATTCTCCGCAATGGTCAACGATATTTAATTCATTGCCCAAACACGGGTCCTTGTTGGGGTCATCGCAAATGCCATCCTCGTCAGCGTCTTGTGCACAATCACCCCCGCAATGATTCAGAGCATCTTCATATAATGGCACCGTCGGGTCGTCCTGATCGCACGAGCACGGCGCTTTCCCGGTGGTGGCATCCAAGGCAATGTTTCCAGTGGTCAAATCACATGTCTGGCAAGAGAGCGGAAACAGGCACGTGCCGTTCTCTATGGTCGCTTCAACGTCGTAGTTGCAAGCCGCTGCCATGGTGCATCCGTAAACTTGGTTGGCCGAGTTGTCTGTGTGCCGCAACATGTCAAATGGGTACAAATCATCCCGTTCTGTTGTGTAGCCACTGGGAATACCAACAAGAACAGCATCCGAACAATGGTACAAGTTCCAAAGGCTGTCGTTTACCCCAAGCCCATCATGATCGACATCTAAGTAGTATGTTGCACAGTCTACTGAGCATGCTGATTCGCAACCGGATTGGCCGTTATACCACTGTGACAAACCGGATGTTTGGATGAGGACCATCGAAACAAATCCGAGTATCCACCTGTGGATTTGGGGGAGGTGATTTTTCATAATTGCCTGTTTCTCGACCAATATAGAAAAAAAAAATTTACAATCGCTTAATCTATTTATTATACCCATTATTCAATTTTTATTATCGACCAAAAACACAAATTAAGTAAAGAGTGCTATACAAACCTATACCGATTGATGAAATCGAGTGAAGTGTACGTGATACCCTATAATGGGTTGCATCATCCGTGTTGATCAGCGATTGCCATACCGGTCATCCCCTGCCAATTCATTGTAAACACTGAAGTTTCTGCATAAAAAAAGCCCGTATCGTTATGATACAGGCTTTTCAAAAAGTGACCGTGTAGGGATTCGAACCCCAAACCTCCTCATCCGTAGTGAGGTGCTCTATCCAGTTGAGCTACACAGCCATTTCCCGTGGACCATTCCGTCCAAACGGGGGGCAAAGATACCAACTCTTAGTTCTCTACCAAATCCTTTTTCACCTCTTTCAAAAAGGGGGCCTCATTTGCCTTTTTTCGCGCTCTTTTTGGCGGGTTGTGGGCGCATTTTTGCAACCGAAGCAGGCAGTCCATCGGAGTGCAACATCACCCCAACCGTATAGTGTCGGAAATATTCCATGGACACAAATTGGCGGCCTCCAAAGGCATTGCCATCGCCCCATGAATTTTTAATGATGAAATACGAGCGGCCTTGTGCATCCTTGGCGCGGCCAACGATGTGCATCAGGTGATCGTCGGTAGTGGATTGGGAATCAAAATCCCGTTGGCGCGCTGCTTGATCCACAGTGGGCTCCGCGGGCATGGCATCGAGCGTCTTCCACTCTTCCGAAGTCTTGGCCGTTTCCGGCATGATGGCCCAGCCATTGCGGAACGAAAACCCCTTGTTGCTCACGTCCGCATCCCAAGCGACGGTATAGCCTTGATCCAAGGCGTTGTTGACCGTGGCCTCCAACTCATCGAGTGGCACATTGAGAAAAGCTCCGTGTGCATGATTGTCCGGGACTTCCAAGATGAACTCCTGTCCAAACGGGTGGTGCGTGAAGGAGGTCAAGGAAACGTACTCTGACGGGTGAATTCCCAGCTGATCGCGCCATTGGATGGGCGTGACCGTTTTGTCGTTGACTTCAAATTCCTGAGGCAACGGCCCCAAGTACGCATCCAATGTCGCTTCGATGGCGTCAAAAGACGCAGGCGAAATGGAACCCGACTGCTTGAGAATCGTTTGCACCATGCCCTCCAGCATCGCGTCCAACTCACCGTGATTGTAGGCACCGGGCTCCTGCCCTCCTTGGTAAGCGCTTTGTGGCACCAAGCCGTAAACGGCTGCTGCGTGGATTACGTCATGACACAGCCCTCCAGGACCGAATTGATGCTTTCCCTGATACCGCACGAAGCGCTCAGCCTTTTCAGGGTAGATCACCCGCACCGCTGCCATTTCACTGAGGTCCTGCAATTCTCCCGAAATTCGAAACACTTCAGATTCCAAAAAGCTGGTCGTACTGAAACTCCAGCACGTGCCGGTTTGTCCTTGGCTCAGCACCTCTGTGGCGGTCAGGTCGATTTCAATTTCAGGAGCTTGTCCGAGGGCCACTCCGAATCCGAAGGGAGCCAGTAAGAGAAGGGAAAGAATGCGCATCGTGAATGTTGGTTTACCTTGCAAAGTACGAAAAGGCCCCAGGAATCCGCATGCTGTCACCTTCTCCAATTCCGGAAGCGTTCACCTTGCATTTGAAAAAAGGCGTGGGTGTCAACACCATCAAATTACTGGCCGCAGAGGCGCTATTGAAGCCCGATTGGGTGGATGTTCTTTTTCACATCTTAACCGGAAGAACCCCTTGGGACCGGGATGGAATCCGGAAAGCCGCTTGGACACTGCATCACGTGTATTTATTGGATGAACGTTCCTTGCTTTCGCATCGGGATGCCTTCACAGATCTACTGGACGCCACCTCCGATCTTTCCGTATTGCGGGAAATATTCAAAATTCTGGGAAGTCCTTTGTGGTCGGATGTCGAAACCACTGCGCAACGTCAAGAGCTGCTCCAACTCGGCATGGATTTGATGTACGACGACTCGCTTCCGCTCGGCATCCATTACGTGGCCATTCAACTCACTTCATTCAGAATGGCCCAAAAAGAAGATTGCGTCGCGGTGCAAGAAGCCATGGCGCATCTCAAAGCTACCGTGGGACTAGAAAGTGCGCCCTTGCGCAATTGCATCGATCGCGCTGCGATGCGATTTCAGAAGAATTGGAATTAAAACGGCTCGCGCTTAGAATTTGGCTCGGACAAAATCGCCGACTTGAGGTGGAATGACCCACGTGAGATACAAAGCTCCATGCATCAGGTTCGCCTCATAAGTTCCCATTTTAACCTGGTCTCGACTGCCACGCACCGTGAGCATCAAGTTGCCCCCCTCCGCAAAAAACAACTCAACACCCAGCGCTGCAAACGCCCCATATCCTGTGGCCGTCAAGCTCGAAGTTGGCCCGGTAAATTGATTGCCCACCTGCGCCGTGAGCAACTGATAATTCTGATTCATCACCCGGACAAAATTGCTTTCCATTTGGGTCGCTAACAGATTGCCTCCCAGCTCAAAAACCCAACTTATCTCATCTGTAATGTATGCCGCTGAACGGTATCCCAACGAGAGTTGAAAACGGTTTTCTTTGCTGAAAATTCCGTAGGTCGTTCTTCGTTCTGACCCTTGTCCGGTATCCACATCGGACGAGACGATGTTCCACCCGCCCTCGGATTTCAAACCGTTGATGGCATCGATGTGGAGCACCAAAGCACTCTCAGGATTGAAGAACAATAGGGTTTGCAATCCCATCAACGTGCCCGGTGTATACCGCATCCCGTCAGGCCCAGGATACTCGATGTATTTGAACTCACCCGCCTCCAACCCCACGGAACTCATCACCTGACTCCAGACTTGGCTGTTGGGGCTATCAATGCCCAACCGCTGTTCAATGGTCATGAGGTTGGCGGTGTTGTCCCTCAACTCATAGAATTCTCCTGCAAGACCATTGTAGAAGGCATTGGCGGCTCTGTGATTGCCTTGATACACTCCGAAGTTCAACGCAAATTCAATGCCTTTGCGCGCCGGAACATAGGTCTCATTGAGATCATCCCAATCGTCCCAGTCTTGCGCTTGCCCACTCGTTGGCACACCTGCCCATGCCACTAAGACCAGGAGCAGGGTTGTTTTTATGTTGTTCCAATGCATCAACACGAATTTACGACAGGAAGCACCAACGGGGCTCATCGTGGTTCCAATGCCATGCGCACCTCCACCCGCTGAAGAGGCCAATCGCTGTTATCGGTGGGCAAGGCCGCCAGCGCATCCAAGACTTCCCAACCCGATACCATCCGCCCAAACACGGTGTGTTCCCCATCCAAATGCGGGGCGCCTCCCTCCTTTTTGTAGCGCGCCTTCTGAGCCGCTGAGTAACTCCGACCTTTTTCCTTTTCGAGCTGGGTGAGTTCCACGGAAGACACCTTGCGCCCGACCACCAGATAGAAGTCGTAGGATGACGAACGTTTTTCTGGATTGCCCTGATAAGTGCGCCCCATGGCCAGCGCTCCGCGATAATGCAAGCGTTCTTGGCTGAATTCAGCGGGCAACGTGTGTTTGCCAATGAGCCATCGGAGCTCTTGGGCCCATGCTTCTTCGGAGTTTCCACCTTGCACCACGAATTCAGGGACGATGCGCACCATTTCGGTTGGTGCATAATAACCGCGGTGCACCTTGTATCGAAAATTGGCTGCGTGCAAGGGCACATCGTCAAACAATTCCACCACGATGTCACCCCAATCCGTGGTCATCCGAACGTAAGGATCCCGATGGTTCTCATGCCAATCGGTTAAAAAGGATTCGCAGTTCTCATTGGTCAGACTCGCATAATAATCGGGCTGATCCTGCTCTAGAATTTCGATGGTCGGAATCGAGGACACCTTTTCCGTGACGGCCTCCTTTTTTTCCGCTTCTGCGCATCCCAAGAACACCAGGACGACCACCATCACGCTTCCCCAACTTGAATTCCACTGCATGGCGCTAAACTACAACTCCTCTTTTTTGTTACCTGAGTGTTCCCGGATGCGGAGGTCCAGGAATTAATGCGGAAATTGAACGCCCATGCGCTTTGCTCTTGTCGACATCGAAACCACCGGATCCCACGCCAAAGGCCATGGCATCACCGAGATTGCCATCATCATCAGCGATGGCAAGCAAGAATTGGAACGTTGGGAAACTCTTGTCGACCCGGGGGCGCCGATCCCATTGCACATTACCCGGCTAACTGGAATTGACGACGACATGGTCGCCAAAGCTCCGCCTTTTCATCAAATTGCCGATGAGCTGCGAGAATGGTTGGACGATGCTGTTTTCGTTGCGCACAACGTCGGTTTTGATTACTCCTTCATCCGAGGGCACTTTGAGTTTTTGGGGCAAACCTGGAAGAGCCCCAAGCTGTGCACAGTGCGCATGGCGCGCAAGCTTCTCCCGGGACACGGCAGTTACAGCCTCGGCAATCTCTGCCGCGATCTGGAAATTGGCAATGACGCGCGGCACCGTGCCATGGGGGATTGCACCGCAACCCTGGAGTTGTTTCATCGCATGATGGCCTTGCCTGAAGCACCGAAAACCGTCGACCGCATGCTCGATCGCAACCAGCGGGAATCTTGGTTGCCCCAACATGTCAAAACAGAAGACTTTGAGAAGCTCCCCACTGGTCCGGGCGTTTATCGGTTTTTGGACAAAGCCGGCGTGCCTTTGTACATCGGCATGTCACACAAAGTGAAGCATCGCGTGCGCACTCATTTTGGCGGCAGCATGTCCAGTGCACGACGCCAAGCATTTTTAAGGGACACTTACAGATTTGAGGCCGAATCAACGGGCTCCACGCTGATTGCGCGCTTGTTGGAGGACGAGCTGATCCGAGCGCATTGGCCCATCCACAACCGGGCCCAGAAGTCTGTCCCGATGCGCACAGCCATCGTGCCGTACACGGACCGACTGGGATACGAGCGGCTTTCGATGCGCCAACAGCGTCATACCCGGGACGCCGTTCGGTGTTTTTTCAAGTTGGAAGACGCCAAGGCATGGCTGCATGCTTGCGCTCGTGAACATCAATTGGATCCTGAATTGCTTGGACTCGGAACGGATGGCATTCCGCATCAACGCACTCAAACCGTTGAATTCCACAACCAAGCCATCGCGAGCATTTTGACATCTCTCGCCAGCACCGAGCGCTTTGCGATAGTCGAGCGTGGACGTCACCCGGATGAGTTAGCCCTCGTTTTGATTGAAAATGGAAGCTTAACGGGCTGGGGATTCACCGAACAACCCGTCCATCATTTTGAAGCGATAGAAGACCTCGTCGATGCCAAAAAAGGATCTGCCACCACCGATGCGATCATTGAACACGCTATGAAAGAACACACCGCTGGCGATGCAACATTCAAAATTGTCACCCCCAGTCCGGTTCCTTCGTGATGCAATGACGCTGCTGACCAAAAGTTAGCGCACAAAAAAAGCCGCCCTGTTCAGGCAGCTTTTTGTTGACTTATCGGTCTTTAGTTGAGTGGGGTGCAAATCGATCCTAAACGATCAGTCGAAATCATGCGGGTTCCGGCTGAAAACGCCAGGATGTTCCGCACCGCACTCGGGCGAGGCATTAAGCTGCCTGATATCACGTCATCACTACACCAATTCGAAGTCAAGTCATTGAGGGTAACATGTGCCATGGGCTCTTGTTTTAGCGTTGATTCCCTCCCTTAACGCGCTTCTATAGGGTGTATTGTGTCACCGTGAAATTTCTCGGCATCAGCGAGCCGTTAACTGGACACCATTGTCATCCACCAACTTCCTCAAGTTGATGAGCGC
Source organism: uncultured Flavobacteriales bacterium (assembly GCA_937881575.1). Taxonomy (GTDB): domain Bacteria; phylum Bacteroidota; class Bacteroidia; order Flavobacteriales_D; family Sanyastnellaceae; genus UA16. Next base: position 30,606 of record CALGEI010000187.1, read on the forward strand.
ATACCGCATTCGACCCAATGCCGTATTGATGGAAACGCCCGTCTCGTCTGCAATTTCTTGGAAACTCAAATCCCGCTCAATGCGCATGGCAATCACCCGCTGCTGGTCTTCAGGCAAAAACTGCACCAAGTGCCGCACATCCTGATAGATTTGGTCTTGGACCATGGCATCCTCAGCATGCAGATCGTCACTGTGGAGCGTGTCAAACACATCAAATTCGTCTGTGGCTCGGACCATGCGCATTTTCTTATTCCGGCGGAAATGATCAATGGACAGGTTGTGCGCGATGCGCATCACCCAAGGAAGAAACTTACCTTCCTCATTGTATTTCCCGCTGCGCAGGGTGTTGACAACCTTGATGAAGGTGTCTTGAAACAGATCATTGGCCAGATCGCTGTCTCGCACAATGAAAAAGATTTTAGAATAGATCTGTTGTTGATGTCTGTTCAACAAGGACTCAAATGCCCCTTCGTCTCCGGAGAGGTACAAATCGATCAATTGACGGTCCGTCAGTGATGCACGCATGATTCACGCAATTAAGGATAATACAAAACCCGGTCAATTCCGGGGCCTTACTTTGAAGCGTAAAATGTGTCGATCGCGTGATTTTTGATTCGTGTATTGTGAATATACAACAAAATTTCAATCAAGCGAAACCACAGGTACCTTTGATGTGTTAACAAACGCGAATGGACATTCAGATCACCGGTGCCAAAGTGCACAACCTACAGAACATTTCAGTCACCATCCCCAAGCGGAAATGGACGGTGATTACCGGGTTGTCGGGATCGGGAAAGAGCTCGCTAGCGTTTGACACACTCTACGCGGAAGGCCAGAGACGCTATGTCGAAAGCCTGAGCAGCTATGCGCGGCAGTTCATGGGACGACTGGACAAACCTGACGTGGACTCCATTGAAGGCATTTCTCCAGCGATTGCCATTGAGCAGCGCACGTCGACGGGAGGACCTCGATCCACGGTGGCGACGCGTACCGAGATCCACGACCACTTGCGGCTCTTGTATGCACGAATCGGACGAACCATCTCTCCCATCTCCGGTGAGGAGGTTCGGAAGGACCGCCCTGAAGATGTGCTCGACTTTTTAGTCTCTCAACCTACGGGCGAGCGCTTCATGGTCGTGTCACCGCTCCATCTCAAAGCCGGCCGCACCTGGGAGCAACAACTGGAGATTCTCACGCAACAGGGATTTAGTCGGATCATTGGCCCGTCGGGAAAGCCCGAGCTCATTGGAGACCTCCTGGCCTCGGATCAGAAAGCAGGTCCTTTGAAGAATCCGAACGATTCTTGGATGTTGCTCATTGACCGATTGGTCGTTGAGCCGGACCAGGACGAATTCCAGGCGCGGGTCATGGACTCCGTGGAGACGGCATTTTTTGAGGGGGATGGGGAATGCTTCATTCTAATGGTCCAAGAGGACGCGCTGAATCGACACGCCTTCAACGACCGCTTTGAACGCGACGGCATGGTGTTCATTGAACCGTCGCCCGATCTGTTCACCTTCAACAGTCCTGTCGGCGCCTGCCAAAAATGCGAGGGCTTCGGGCATGTCATTGGCATCGATCCGGAGCGTGTAATCCCCGATCCCCGATTGTCCATTTTTGAGGACGCCGTGGCCTGCTGGAGAGGTGAACGTCTTGGACGTTGGAAAGAGAAACTATGTCTTTATGCCTATAAGGTCGACCTCCCCATTCACACGCCTTGGAATGAACTGACGGACTCCCAGCGTGAATCCGTATGGAATGGAGGCCCTGGCTTCAAAGGATTGCATGATTTTTTTGCATACCTCGAAGAGAAAAGCTACAAGATTCAATTCCGTGTAATGCTCAGCCGATATCGTGGAAGAACGCCTTGCGGCGATTGCCATGGCACGCGATTGGGCAAGGCCTCTCAACATGTGCACATCGCGGGACTCAATCTGACCCATGTCTTGCGGATGACAGCCGAAAAGGCCTTGCAGCACATCCAGCATTTGGAGCTAACGGAGAACGACGCGTCCATCGCCAAGCGCTTGCTTCAAGAAATCGAACAACGTCTCTCCTACCTCTGCGACGTCGGATTGGGTTACCTGACTTTGGATCGCGCGAGCAAAACCCTCAGTGGCGGTGAGGCCCAGCGGATCGCTCTGAGCGCCTGCCTCGGCAGCAGCTTGGTCGGCAGCACGTACATCTTGGACGAGCCCAGTATCGGCCTCCATCCGGAAGACACCGCTCGATTGATTTCCATCTTGGAAAAACTGCGTGATTTGGGCAACACCGTCGTTGTCGTTGAGCACGATGAAGACATCATGAAAGCGGCCGATCACCTCATCGACATGGGACCTGAAGCCGGAACGCACGGAGGTCGCGTTGTTTTTGCTGGAAATCATCAGGAATTGCGCGCACTCAGCGTCGAACATCCTTCTTGGACAGCGGCCTACCTCAGCGGTCGGCAACGCGTTAGCATTCCCCTGCGTCCCCTTTACAAAAAGGAGCGCATCGGATTGCGTGAAGCCCACTTGCACAACGTCAAAGGAGTGGATGTCGATTTCCCTTTGCGAGCGCTCACCGCTGTGACGGGCGTCAGTGGTTCGGGCAAGAGCACATTGATCAACGGTGTTTTGGTGCCACTTGTACGCCAGCACTTGGAAGGTTTGGGCGGATTGAAAAGTGCACACGGCTCCCTGGAAGGAAGCGTGGAGACCATCGGGGCACTGGAGTACATCGACCAGAATCCCATTGGCAAATCATCGCGAAGCAATCCCGTAACTTATGTCAAGGCTTTCGATGAAATCAGAAGTCTGTTTTCTGATTCCGTTCCCGCGAAAGCACGCGGCTACAAACCGGCTCACTTCAGTTTCAATGTCACTGGAGGTCGTTGCGATACCTGTGAAGGTGAAGGAGAGGTCACCATCGGCATGCAATTCATGGCGGATCTCCGGCTGCAATGTGACGCCTGCAAGGGCAAACGCTTCAAGGATGAAGTTCTCGAAGTGCAGTGGAACGGCAAAAACATCGCAGATGTGCTCGCTATGACGGTCGATGATGCCATGGAATTCTTCCAACCCGATCCCGACGCCAAGAAAATTCCTGCAGCACAAAAGCGACTCATCACCAAACTCGCCCCTTTGTGTGAAGTTGGGCTCGGCTACGTGACGTTAGGTCAGAGCAGCAATACATTGAGCGGCGGTGAAGCCCAACGCATCAAGCTGGCCTCCTTTCTATCCCGAGGCGACCGTCAGGTCCACACCCTGTTTGTCTTTGATGAACCGACGACGGGTTTGCACGCACACGACGTCCAAAAATTACTCACCACATTCCACGCCTTATTGGCTCAGGGTCACACCCTCATCGTGATTGAACATCACTTGGACGTCATGGCCCATGCCGACCATTTGATTGACATGGGGCCTGGCGGAGGCGATGCTGGAGGTACGTGTGTATTCCAAGGCACGCCGGAAGCATTGATGGATTGCAAGGAATCCAAAACAGCCAAGCATTTACGTCCCAAATTGAATCCATGAAGCACTCCTTTCTTTCTACACCCTTGTTCATCATGGCGCTCAGCCTCGTCGGCTGTTCTTTGGCGCAAGAGGAGCGTCCGCAAGAGGAACCGCAAGGCACCGGCATTGACTGGAGTTCGGAGCTCACTCCGGAGCAATACCGCGTTTTGCGACAGTGCGGTACCGAACCTCCCTTTACGGGAGCGTTTTGGGACCATCATGAGCACGGGGTTTACCAATGTGCCGGATGCCGTGCGGCCTTATTTAGTAGCGATACGAAGTATGATAGTGGAAGCGGATGGCCCAGCTTTTTTGACGCGCTGGACTCCTCGAACATTGTGACACGCGTTGATCGCGAACACGGCATGATTCGGACGGAATTGTTGTGCCAATCCTGTGGTGGCCATTTGGGGCACCTTTTCAACGATGGACCTGCACCGCATGGACTGCGCTACTGCATCAACAGTGTCTCACTCCAATTTGAGCAAGACTCACTCCCTTCGCACTAAGACAGCAGATCGTTTCGAGGATATTATTCCCCGCAAGTGAAGGTCACTCCCTCCGCTTGGATTAATTCAGCACCTTCAACCGTGCCATCTAAGTTAGGCGTCCCTTTCGTTCGACCATGAAGGTTGACCATGCCTGTGATTTGGCCTGACGATGTCAATTGAGCAAGTAAAATCCGCTTGTCCGCGGGAGCCAGAGCTTGACGTTTATCAGGCGTTACAAACCAAGCACCGTTGTCCGTCTCCAATGCATTTCCTTGTTCAAACGCCGAAAACTCCATCAAGAAACCGGTCAACGAATTCATATAGTTGTCTTCAAGACCAATGGTGACCCAAGAGTCAAAACCCAACGTGGCATCGTTCTCAACATCAAAACGCTGCACCTGAGAAGCCAACTCGCCTCCTTTCGGATGCTGATAAAATGGCTTCGTAGAACGGATGAAAAGAGGCTTGCCTGCTTCTCCAAAAACAGCGTCGATGACATCGCCTTCATTCTCCATGACGGCATAGATCCGATACGTACTTCCCGAAACAGCTCCGTTGTTTTCAACAGGTTCAACTTCAAGGTGAGAAAACTGGGCACTCACCAGCATGGGAGCGGCCAACAGAACAAAGACAAAGGCATTCAAACGCATGATCATATATTTTAAAAGTCCAGTCACGTTATTTCACCAGACGATTTCTCCCTAAAATACGACGATTTCCCATGGATTTAGAGCTAAACCCACTTGAACGAGGAACAAAGTACGTTAAAGTCATCTCATGAGAATGCGGACTGAAGTACTGAGCGCCCGTATTGGTCACATCGTAAGCGTAGGACAAACCAAACGGACCGTACTCCCCTCCTAACCCTAAAACCAAGGCATCATTGGTCCGATACCCCAAAGAAACCCATGCCATTTGGGCATACCATCCGCGGATATACACGTCCATTTGCGCTGGCGTTCGTTCCGTCAAACGCACAATCCCTGAGGGCTCCAATAGAAATTCGTCACTGACTTGGTACCGGTACGTTCCCATGAATCGAAAATGACGCACCCCGATGTTTTCCTGGCCGCTCGAAAAAGGACTTGCCTCCAATCCCGTGGAGGATTGCAACAAATGAGGAATTGCAAAACCAAAAGAATACGCTTCGCTGAACACCATCAAACCAAAATGCGCATCCATCGAGGTCGATTGCTCCATTCCCCATTGCAACGCCGGGTCTCCAACATCCCAAACGTCTAAGGAGGCATTGTCGAATGACCATTGATTGGCCATCAAGCTCAAACCAAAGGACACCGCATCGTAGTTATTCAAATCAATGGTATACGATCCGGTCAATTCAAAGCCCGTTTGTTTGATGGCTCCCCCGGTATTGTCTGAGTAGACGATTCCACCGACTCCAATGTTATTGGGGAGCGACGTATGCCCGCTCAGCGTCATGGTTTTGGGTGCCCCTTCAAATCCAGCCCACTGGTTTCGATAGGTCATCGAAACAGGTGTTTCGGGCAACGTCCCTGCAATGGCTGGATTGCTGAGATACGGATTCGTCATGAATTGGGACCTTCGAAACAGTTGTTGTCCCTGAACATTCACTGAAGCTCCAAGCATACAAACACCTAAAGCAAAAACGATGAGCGATTTTAAATATATCTGCATAATCCTTAATACTTCAAAGTGACTGTGCCCGTAATCGGGTCTTGATCACCGTTAAAATCGATGACGTAATAATAATCCCCCATGGGCAAAGGCGCATTGTTGAAACGACCATCCCACCGCTTGGCATAACCGAGGGAATTGAACAACTCTTGCCCCCAACGATTGAAGACCGAAACCTTCGAACTGGGGAAAAACTCAAGCCCTCCAACAATCCACTCATCGTTGTAGCCATCTCCATTGGGTGTAATGGCATCCGCAATGAAAAAGCAACCAATGGTAGGCTCCACCGTCACTGCTGACGATAGCGTGCAACCCAAACTGTCGGTAATCACGACCGCATAGGTGTCTTCGAACAGGCCAGTAGCCGTTGCTGTTTCTTGAGCCAAAATGTCGCTCCACAAATAGTGGATCGGCAAGTGACCTCCGTCTACAGAAGCCGTAACCGTTCCGTCCTGTTCATTCCAGCACGTAACGGGGCTGCTGAGCATTGTCAATATCATGTCCGTGTCTTCTTCTGCTCCAACTACGAATAGCGAATCTTCAATGCAACCTGTGGCATCTACAGCGGTCACGTGGTATACCCCTTCGTACAGATTGAACAAATCAATTCCCTGTTCTTCAATTTCCCATGTGAGGTCTCCAGTACCACCGACAGGGAAGATATTCACTGCTCCATCACTCATGCCAGTGCATGTTACATCCGTAATGTCAATCAAGACTTCGATGGGATCTGGTTCCAAAATTTCAAACAAGGTGGAATCCAAGCAGCCATTCTCATCAATGACCGTAGCAGCGTAGTTTCCAGCACACAACGCATTGAAGTTGAATGTTTCACTCGCGTTGAGCGTGAGCATGATTTCTCCTGTTCCTCCAGCAAAATCAACCACGGCAGACCCATCGCAATCACCACCACACACCACATTCTCACTCAGCAACAACTCGACAACCAATGAATCAGGCTCAAATACAGACTGAATGCCTGACACCAAACATCCATTTTCATCTTCCACTGTCACTTCCAAGTCTCCTTCACCTAAACTTTCAACGGTATAAGGCAAGGCACCCGATTCTGGCAACTGCAACGACAACAATCCCGTACCACCAACAGCATCAACCAACACCGTCCCATCGCCGTAGGCCGTGCAAGAAATTGGAGTGGAGGACAGAATCAATTGAATCGGCTCCGGCTCAATAAGAGTCTGCGGATCTGAGTTCACCACACATCCTTCTTCATCCATCACACTCAGTGTATACGTTCCGACCGCTAGATCAAAACAGGCTTCGAAACCAAACCCATCCGCAGGCGGGTCCACTTGGTATGTAAGAGCTCCTGTACCTCCCGTCGCATCGACAATGCAAATCTCGCCATCCGCCTCTCCTGCGCATGACACATCAACTAGGACCACATCAAATTGAATGGAGTCCGGCGAGAGGATTGTGAAGTCATCTTGGATCACACAACCGTTGTCATCTATCGCATTGGCGATAAAGTCACCAGGGCAAAGGGCCGACCCGTTCAGCAAATCTCCTAAATCGTTGGTCACAGAATAATCAAAGTTACCCGTTCCTCCTGTCGCAACGATGTTCACTGCACCATTGCAAGCTTCGGCGCAAAGCAAATCCGTCGTGGTAAAATCGATGGTGACAGGCGATGGTTCCTCCAAATTCACTTGGGCTGTTTCAGTGCAACCGTTCGCATCTGTCAACGTCACATTGTACTGACCTGGCAACACGTTGTCCAGATCAATCACAACATTTCCTTCTCCCGAAATCGTATCTGGCAAGGCTGGGAAGGAGGTCAAGGTCAAAGTTCCTGAACCACCGGACATGTTTCCTTCAATTTGTCCATCTCCATAATCGAAGCATGAAATGTCCGTTGCATTGAGGGTCAACTCAAATGGGTCAATGCAGCTGATTGAAATGGTCGTATCCACCGAGCATCCGTAGAAATCTGTTATTTCGAAGTTCCACTCACCATCCCCGCCTATACATGGAAGACCAACCCATTGGTCGGCAACAGGCAACTGGATATTGCCTGGAGCGGTAGCTGAGTAACCTCCAAATTCCAAGGGGTCTGTCCCTCCTTGGAAGGTGACCTGAATGATGCTGTTTTGATCACCCGGACATTGGTTGTCCTGAAGCAATTCCCAGTTGGCATTCAGTTGAGCCGGCTCAATAAACGAAAACACTTCTGTGCTGTCTCGGCAGGTGTTTCCATCGATGATCGAAATGAAATATGAACCATCCGTTAGATCGGTGAAATCGGGATTGTCTTCCTGGGATGAGATCAATGAGCCATCGAGCGCGTCATACAACTCGTACATGATTGGCGTCGCACTCGCTCCGCCTGCATTGACACTCACGGCCGCTGTTTCTCCAAAGCAATTGAGGGGCGTGGTGATCGTCAATTCGGAATCTGAAGAAGCGAATTCTTCGCATGGATTGGGCATGCTCAGGGGGCCATCCCCATCGCCATCCATGCACCACAAATCAATGGACCCTTGGTCGCCCTCTACAAACACTTGGAAACAAGCGTGGAGAGAAAAAGGACCGCAGGTTGTCACTTTGGCAATTTGAATTCTCAAATCAGGACCAGCAGCAACCGGTGAAATCGTAAAAATGGACCCTCCTGACTCTTGTTCTGAACACATCGTAGTGCTCGAATAGCCCGTGTTGGTATTGATAATTTGCTCTCCCGCCGAATACCCCAACGTCCAATACGTATCGTATTCAATTTCAGGGAAAAACGACAACAAACCGGGGTTTTGAGAAGCCCCTAAAAGCACGTCTCCCAATTCTGGATTGAAGCAACCACAGGGAGCGTCCAGATAAAAAGGTTCGGTCCCCAAGGCCACCACATCCGAGTAAATCGCACTCAACTCGTCCGTTGCATTTTGGAACACGGCATAAACGTCATAAGCGACATAGCCGTCCAGCAAACCTTCCTCGTCAAATCCATCCCCAGAAGGCGCATAAAAGGCTGTATCTACTTCGATTTCTATTCCTACAATTTGGGCATCTGCCACAACTGGCCCCAAAAACAGCATAAAAAATAAAATGATCGGAGCACAAACCTTCCTTTCAATCGCCAGAATGGGAGAAGTCGGATGGGCCTGGGTACACAGATTTATTGCTTTCATGAAATAGAATTCAATGGCTTGGATACAAAACAAGTTGTAGAGTGCAAACGTTGCATCGATGAAGCTTGAGCGCGCAAATTAGCGGATTTCCTTCAGATAGCTACCTTCATTCCCCGGAAACACCTTACAATGACCGCATGACAACCAATACAATCGGTCCCGAAGCGCCGGTCCCCCATGAATTCCCGCGCATTTTGCGAAGCGACGAACAATTGGCTTGGATGTGGAAGCCCAATCACCTTTTGGTTCATCGCACCGACATGGCGCGGTATGATCTACACAATTTGAAAGACTGGATTGTGGAATCCACCGGCTGGTCATACGCTCAGCCCATCAACCGATTGGACCGGCCTACGAGTGGACTGGTACTCGTGGCGAGGGATGTAGAAGCGTTGAAGTTGGTTTCAGAACAGTTTGCCCACCACACCGTGAGCAAGACCTATTTAGCTGTCGTCCGAGGCTGGATGGATGATGAAGGCATCATTGAAAAGCCGTTGCCGACCAGTCACAACACGACGCCGAAAGAAGCCAGTACCACCTTCAGAACCTTGGCACGTGCTGAGCTCCCTTTTGCCATTACGCGTTATGAGACCAGTCGTTTTAGCTTGGTCGAGTGCCATCCGAATACGGGGCGATTCCATCAAATCCGCCTGCACCTCAAGCATCTGAAGCACCCCATTATTGGGGATACAGCCCACGGAGACAAACCTCACAATCGGTGGTTTGCCCAGAATCTATCCCAACCCTTTCTATTGCTTCACTCCGGTGAACTCACGGTGCAACATCCGCTGACAGGCGAATCAACCACCGTTCAAGCGCCATTGCCCCACCACTGGAAGGACACCTTGGATCAACTCGGTTGGTCCGATTGGTTCTCGCGATTTGGCTCTGAGGATTCGGCCCAATCGGGCTCTTGACCTTCACCCGCCAGCGCGATTCTCGCATGGATTTCCTGCAATTCCGCTTCTGATATGTAGCGCCACTCGCCCATGGGCATGTCCAATTCTACATTCATGATCCGCGAGCGCTGCAACCGGATCACCCGATGTCCTAAAGCCTCGCACATGCGTCGAATTTGGCGATTCAAACCCTGAGTCAATACGATGCGAAAGGTCGTGGGACTCGTGCGTTCAACTGCGCAGGGCAGCGTCACCGAATCCAGAATCTTTACGCCCGAAGCCATCTTTGCCAGGAATTCATCCTCAAACGGACGATTGACCATCACGTGGTATTCTTTTTCATGCTGGTGGCGGGCCCGTAAAATTTTGTTGACGATGTCACCGTCATTGGTGAGGAAGATCAATCCTTCGCTCATCTTGTCCAATCGCCCAATGGGAAAAATCCGCGAGGGGTAATCGATGAAGTCAATGATGTTGTCCTTTTCGCGAACCTGGTCTGTGGTGCAAACAATGCCCACCGGCTTGTGCAACGCGATGTAAATCAACTTCGCTCCTTCCAATTGTCCTACTTCCTTGCCTTTCACCGCGACCACATCGCCAGGCTCCAGCCGGGTGCCCATTTCAGGGACGACCCCATTGATTGTCACCTGCCCCAATTCGATCAGCTTATCGGCGGCTCGTCGCGAGCAAAAACCAATTTCACTGAGGTACTTATTGATGCGTTTGCCGCTTGGCTGAGATTCCTCCATGGTGCAAAGGTATGCAGCCAAAGCATCCATCCTTGACTTCCTACCTTTGCATTCAGATTCACAGCGAATCTCGCGTTCACCATCAATGCAATGGTTCAATCTTCTATGGAACAAGCCCCTCCTTATCACCCCCAGCACAAGGTCCGAATCGTCACCGCAGCGAGCCTCTTTGACGGGCACGATGCCGCCATCAACATCATGCGGCGCATCATGCAACGGTCGGGTTGTGAAGTCATTCACTTGGGGCATGACCGCAGTGTCGATGAAGTGGTCAATTGTGCGATTCAAGAGGATGCCCAAGGCATTGCCATGACCTCCTACCAAGGAGGGCACATGGAGTACTTCAAGTACATGAAGGACTTGCTGGAGGAAAAAGGAGCCGGCCACATCCGCATTTTTGGCGGCGGCGGAGGCACCATCCTGCCCGAAGAGATTGCGGAATTGCATGCCTACGGCATTGAGCGCATTTACCATCCTGATGATGGCCGTGCGATGGGACTGCAGGGCATGATCAACGATCTGGTTCAACGAGCCGACTTTGAAACGGTGCATTCCGTTGCGGATGTTGCCGAAGAATTGAAGCAACTGCATCACGCCGGTCACCGGGGCATTGCGCGTTGCATTACCGCCGCGGAAAATGACCCCGATGGATTTTCCGCCGCGTTCAAAGCCGCCCAACCCGATGTGGCTGAAGTGCCTGTTTTGGGCATTACGGGAACTGGTGGATCGGGCAAATCGTCGATGGTCGATGAATTGGTGCGTCGTTTTTTGATGGACTTTCCGGATAAGCGCATTGGCCTGATCAGTGTGGACCCTTCCAAGCGCAAGACCGGTGGTGCCTTGTTGGGCGATCGCATTCGCATGAACGCCATCCACAACGAGCGGGTCTACATGCGCTCATTGGCGACCCGACAATCCAATTTGGCGCTGTCCAAGCACGTGTCCGAAGCGGTGGAAGTGCTCAAGGCGAGCCAGTTCGACCTCATCGTTTTGGAGACGAGCGGCATTGGTCAGAGCGACACCGAGATCATGGACCACAGCGACGTGGCCTTGTACCTCATGACACCTGAATTTGGCGCTGCGACGCAGCTGGAGAAAATTGACATGCTGGATTTTGCCGATGTCATCGCCATCAATAAATTCGACAAACGCGGCGCATTGGATGCCATTCGCGATGTGCGGAAACAATTCAAGCGCAACCACGATCTATGGGAAGCGACCGACGAAGACTTGCCGGTCATTGGCACCATTGCCTCGCAATTCAATGATCCCGGAACCAATCGGTTGTACAAGCTCTTAATGGATCACTTGGCCAAGCGCACCGGCAACAACTTGAAATCCACTTGGGACGTGAGCCAAGACGAAAGCGAAAAGCTCTTTGTCATTCCTCCAGGACGCGTGCGTTACTTGAGTGAGATTGCCGAATCCAACCGCGCTTACAATACGTGGTGTGAAGAGCAAGCCGAAGTGGCGGGCAACCTTCAAGCGTTGCGCGAAGCCACCCTCCTCCTCGACCCCGCTGATCAGCAGGCGTTGATCCAAAAAGCCGAGGAAGTGCAGATGGAGCTCGACCCGAAGTTGATGGCGTGGCTGGACCAGTGGCCTGCACTGCGCGCGCGGTATCGCGATGCGGTCTACAGCTTTGATGTCCGCGGCAAGCAAATCAACATCGAAACCACCTCCAAGAGCCTGTCTCAACTAGACATTCCCAAGGTGAGTGTCCCCCGCATTAGCGGCTGGAAGGATTTGCTTCGATGGGCTTTGCAGGAGAATCTACCCGGTTCATTCCCTTACACCGCCGGCATCTATCCGTTCAAGCGACAAGGCGAAGATCCCGCCCGCATGTTTGCCGGTGAAGGCGGACCTGAGCGCACCAACAAGCGATTCCATTATGTCTCTGTCGGGATGCCTGCCAAACGCCTTTCAACCGCCTTTGACAGCGTCACCCTTTACGGGCGTGACCCCGATGTTCGACCGGACATCTACGGCAAGGTGGGCAACAGCGGCGTGAGCGTCTGTTCGCTCGATGACGCCAAGAAATTGTACAGCGGATTTGACCTGTGCGATCCTGCGACCAGCGTGTCCATGACCATCAACGGTCCGGCCCCGATGATCTTGGGCTTCTTCTTGAACGCCGCCATCGATCAAACGTGCGAAAAATTCATCCGTACGGAAGGACTTGAAAAAGACGTTGAAGCCCTCCTCAAAAAGAAGTGGGACGACCAGGGATTGCAACGGCCCACCTACCATGGGGAATTGCCCGATGGCCACAACGGCTTGGGTCTGTTATTGCTGGGATGTACAGGAGATGAGATCCTTCCTGCCGACACCTATGCGCGGCTCACCAGCGAGGCCCTCACGCAGGTGCGCGGAACCGTGCAAGCCGACATTCTCAAGGAAGATCAAGCCCAAAACACGTGCATCTTCTCCACTGAATTTGCTTTGCGCTTGATGGGCGATGTCCAGCAAAGCTTTATAGACCGCAAGGTCAAGAACTTCTATTCAGTTTCCATCAGCGGTTACCACATCGCCGAGGCAGGAGCCAATCCCATTACCCAATTGGCCTTCACCTTGGCCAATGGATTCACGTATGTGGAATACTATCTGAGTCGGGGCATGGATTTGAATGCCTTCGGTCCCAACCTCAGCTTCTTCTTTTCCAACGGCATCGACCCGGAATACGCTGTCATTGGACGGGTGGCGCGCCGCATTTGGGCCAAAGCCATGCGCGAGAAATACAAGGCATCGTCGCGAGCGCAGATGCTCAAGTACCACATCCAAACGTCCGGACGCTCTCTGCACGCGCAGGAAATCGATTTCAATGACATCCGCACGACGTTGCAAGCCTTGTATGCGATCTATGACAATTGCAACTCGTTGCACACCAACGCATATGATGAGGCGATTACGACTCCGACGGAACACAGTGTCCGCCGTGCGATGGCCATTCAGCTGATCATCAACAAAGAACTGGGGCTCACCAAGAATGAAAACCCGCTGCAGGGCTCGTTTATCATTGAGGAGTTGACCGATTTGGTGGAAGAGGCGGTGCTGCTTGAATTTGATCGCATTACGGAACGCGGCGGCGTGTTGGGTGCGATGGAAACCATGTACCAGCGGTCGCGCATCCAAGAGGAAAGCTTGCACTACGAAATGCTCAAGCATACCGGCGAATTCCCCATTATTGGTGTGAATACCTTCCTGTCGAAGACTGGCTCTCCAACGCTGACTCCGGGCGAAGTTATTCGCGCTGAGGTGGAAGAAAAACAGGCGCAACTCGATCATGTTTCGGCATTGCACGCTTGCTATGATAGCGAATCAGCGGCCTCCATTGTCGAGCTGAAGCGTACGGCCGTGGCGGGTGAAAACCTCTTCGAGGCCTTGTTGGAATCGACCAAGCACTGCTCGTTGGGGCAATTGACCGATGCTTTGTTTGAAGTGGGCGGCGCGTATCGACGTAACATGTAATGACGCAAACCAAGGCGACCGAAGGCATCGCTTGGATGATCTCCGCCACGGTGTTGTACACCGCAGCCAATCTGTGCGTGAAATCATTGGCGCATTTACCGACAGAAGAATTGGTGTTCTTGCGTTCCGTGACCTCGTTGATCCTCGCCGGAACCTGGTTGCTTTGGAAAGGCAAATCCTTACTAGGTGTGAACAGAAAATGGCTGCTCATCCGAGGCATTTTCGGGACCATTGGCTTGGCGACCTTCTTTCATACCATCCGCTTCATTCCGCTCGCGAGCGCGACTGTGATCCAGTATTTGAGTCCCATTTTCACGGTGTTGTTGGCGGCGCGCTTTGATGGCCAGCGCGGCATGCGGCCCGTGCAATGGGTATTCTTTGGATTGGCATTTCTTGGGGTGTTGATGGTCAAAGGGTTTGACCCGCGCATCAGCTGGATCTACCTCGGCCTCGGCATCACCAGTGCCATTTGTGCTGCCGTCGCTTACCTCGCCACCATGAAATGCCGCGATACCGACCATCCGGTGGGAGTCGTTATTTGGTTTCATTTGGTGGCTGTTCCCGTGACGGGAACGTGGACGGCGTTTACTTGGGTACCGCCCGTAGGGCATGAATGGCTGTTGGCGCTAGCAGTTGGGGTATTGAGCATCCTCGCCCAAGTCGCCATGACGCATGCCTTGCATCGCGGTGAAGCCAATGTGGTCATGCCGTTTAAATACCTTGGAGCGATTCTCGCCTTTGTATTTGGGTTGCTGCTCTTTGATGAACGCCTCAATGCGTATGCCCTTGCCGGCATGATCTTGGTCATCGCCTCTTTGATCACCAACACGTTGTACAAGCGCTACCGCTCAAAGAAAATGGGTGCTCTGATTTCGTAGGCTGTTAAGCACGATTCACGCGGAGCTGCAATGCCCGTGCAGCCAACCAGGCTAACGGGACATAGCCCAACACATCGGTCACGACCATCCAAGTGGGCATGGGAATCATCATCGCGTTGGCAATGCCGCCGATGAGAAAGAAAGCTCCCATGGTGGTTCCCGGCCAAAGCTTCTTGGTGGGGGCGATGAATTGTGCCGTAAGAGCGCTCATCACGGTTCCTCCCCAATGCGAAAGCAATACCGAGATCTTGGGCGCCAAACCCAATCCCGCTATGAACGACTCCAACTCAACGGGGTCTTCAGGCATCTTGCTCATGGCCGCCTCAGGAAATACAAATCCAGAGAGGTGATGCAATCCCATCATGCTGTACATACCGACCAAAGTCGCCGCTACAAAGGCGACCACCCAAAGGAGAATTTTAAGGAACGTGTTCATGAGCGGATTTAAATTACAGACTGCAATAAGCCAAAGGATGGCCTTCATCCCACACCATCTGCTGGTATGCTTCTTGCAATTTCAAGGTGATCGGTCCCATGGCGTCGGAAGGTCCAATGAGGCGCCCATCCACTTCGCGCATGTGCGATAGCCCACCCATCGTCCCTGTCGTAAAGGCTTCGTCGGCCGTATACAGCTCTGTCAAGGACAGGTCCGCTTCGACTGCAGGGATTCCGATGCGGGCGGCAACGTCCAGTACCATAGACCGCGTCAAGCCGGGCAGGCAGGCCACGGGAAATGGCGTCATCAACACGCCCGAACGGACCACAAAAATATTGGTCGCATTGGTCTCTGCAATGAAGCCTCTCACATCCAACATGACGGCATCATCGACGCCCGCCACATTGGCTTCAATTTTCGCCAGTATGTTGTTGAGCAGGTTGTTGTGGTGGATCTTGGAATCCAAGGTCGCAGGTGAATTGCGCCGTGTGGAGGCTGTGACCAGCCGCGTGCCCTCATCACCGTAAACCATCCCTTTGTATTCCGGCAAAATAATCAAGGTCGATCCATGGACATTGAGTCGCGGATCCATTCCTGAGGTGCTCTTGAGTCCGCGCGACAAGGTCATTCTCGCGTGCACTCCATCGCACATGCCATTGGCCTCAAACGTGCGCAAAATGGCATCCACCACCTCCTCCTCATCCGGAATGTCTACAAAGGCCAAAGCATGGGCCGAATCGCGCAGGCGACGGATGTGTTCCTTGAGTTGCAGCACGCGACCATTTCGGACACGCAGTCCTTCCCACACCGCATCTCCTCCCTGAACGACACTGTCTAGCACGCTCACCTTGGCATCTGCTCTAGGGACCAACCCATCCACCCACACTTGGGTGTTTTCGTTGCGCGAGTCGGGTTGATTGAATTTTGGCATGGTCAGTGGGAATGGGATTGCAATCTCTCAAAAATGGGTTGTACTTCCGCTAAAAGTTGCCGAAGATCTTGGCTCCATCCCGAAATTTCAGGCAATGGCTGTTCGATTCTTGGCGCCTCCCATCCTGCTGAGGCATGCACACGTTGGTACCAATATTGCGCCCAGACGCCGTCTTCTGACCGCGGTCCCGGTTCCCAATGCAACATGTTCGCATCCCATGGCAAGTCCAAAAACCTACACAATCGCTTGAGCTGGGTTTTTGGATCTTTGATCAAGGCGTCCGAATCCACGACAAGCACGGGAATCCCATTTGTTTTGCAGGTGTTCAGCAGGCGCCATTGGTGGTCGTAGCACACATCCAATCGGGTAGGACTTTGGATGTGCTGTTGGTACGAGGCCAACACCCGAACGGGATCGCGCGTGAGGAGCACTTGCTTGTGCTGTGTGAAATCCGCTATCTCATCCCAGCCTTCCATGTGGTTGGCCATGTGTTTCAGAAACAAATGGGGCGTTTGAGGGCGCTCGAATTGGGCTAAAATCGAGGGGCGATCGAGGGGCATCGTTGCCAACACTGCTTCGCGAGAAGGTCGCGCTGCACCGGTATGCTCCAAGAAATGGCCAAACAACGGTTCGTCCATCACGCTCATGTCGCGGCGTTGCGCGAAGCTGTACATCAGAGCTGTACTGCAATTGCGCGGACCGGACCACAGCGAGATGATCACGTGGCTGCGGTGGTTATCGGACGACTGAGACGGATCCTGTAAACAACTCCGGTGCCAAGGCATGCACCGATTGTACCGACAATTGATACAGGTACTGTCCGTCCCGTACAAAGTGATCGCCACCTTGATGCTGGCCCAACCAGGGTTCGTTCGGATTGGTCGACTCAAACACCTTTTCTCCCCAGCGATTGGCAATCACCAAATGATACGAGCTGGCGATGAACGCATCACCAACGGGCAAGAAGGCATCATTCAATCCATCGTTGTTCGGGCTAAATGCATTGGGAACGTACATCGCGAATTCGACCGGGCGGAAGTAGGCCGTGATCTCCTCGTAGGCTTCGACGGGGAATGTCACCGTCGATGATTGCTCGTTGGGGTTGGGATCAGTCAACAAACCGTCCCAATGGTCAAACTCCCAAAATTCAATGGGCGTTGCTTTGGCATCAATCGGACCGTTGGACTCAATGCCTCCAGACCAGTAGCCTTGGGTCACGATCTGCCCATTTTCTACATTTACCACACCGGAACCGGCGGGCTCAACACGCACCACCAAATCCACGTGCTCGATGGCATCGAAATGCGCGACGATGGTGTTGGATTCTGTCACGATGATGTTGCCCGTAGGAGACGTCATCGAAGGACTCACTTCTGAGCCGGTGGTGGTCCATCCTGTAAAGACATGCCATTCATCGATGCCCACAGCTTGAACCGAATGCCCTCCAAAGTCAACCAACTCGGTTGCAGGGTAGGTCTCTAAAGACAGTCCGTCGAGCAAGATGTTTCCAGCCCCCGGGGGGTCCACATCGAAGACGATTTGCTGGGGTTCCGCAGAAGCAGCGAAATACGCCACGAGCGTGGCATTGCCCGTTAAGGTAAAATCCAATGATGGGTTGGTCGAATTGGCCAGAACGATGTCGCCATCGAGCACTTGCCAAAACAAAAACAACTCCCCCATGGATTCCAGCGCCTGCAACTCCATCGGAACACCTGAGAAATACGTCCCCTCCAACGGAGAGTCCTCCGGGCCAATTTCAATCGAATTGATTTGAATCTCTCCTTGCCCCTCGATCATGATGGTCAAAGAAACACTTACCACATCATAGCAATCCTCAATGCCATCAATCAATGTCGCCTCGCAGCGCTCATCAATGAAATCGTGAATTTCCTGAACGTTGCCGACCCACTCATCATAATCCCCGCCCCAACGATCCATTTGACGGTCCATTTCCGGATCGATGACGTTGATCATGCTGTCGAGTACCGCGTGCATGTTGTCACAACTGAAGTGCGTATTGCTCAAATCCGCCCAACGATTGATGTACGTTGCCCAGAAATCCTCATTGTCCAAAAGCGCATTAAAAATCGGAATGTGCCCTTGTCCACCAGGGTTATTTAAACTCTCAGGATTGCACGGGTCAGCATCCGGTCCTTGCGATGGAATGCCGGTGTAGTTGGCGCCGTGACCAAACGTGTTGTCCATGTCCCAGAGGGCATACCGCCAGCGCTTCGCATCGCCATCGGGATGGCGACCACGCCACCAAGCCGTATTCCAATTGAGCCAGTCTGCACACACGACAAACGAATTCAGCAACACATAATCGATGAGGCTCATGGTATTGAATACGCTTTCAACGTACTCGTAGTTGGCCGCATCTGACATGTCTTGGCCCGTGATAAAGCCCACCAGAGGGCCCCAATCCGCATCACTTCCGTACTCTACCCATGTCCCTCCCCACGTCTTGATGAAGTCAACAAAATGTCGGGGTTGGTCGTAGTACTCGTCTGTGAAGTCAATGTCATCCACCTTTTCACGGTACTCGTAAACGCCCCAGTATTCTCCGTTGAGGTAGACGATGCAATTTTCGTTGGTCCGCTCATCGACCTTCAAACCCGCCAAATGGCTCAGCGTCTGGACGTAAGCATCCCGGATGTG
>CALGEI010000188.1 GCA_937881575.1 uncultured Flavobacteriales bacterium
CGGCATGGATCGACCCTGCTTTCCCGGCACTATTGCCCCATGCAGGACCACAGGACTCCCTCGTCCTCCCTCGATTCCCTGCGGCATTTCCGATTGACTTCGATCAAGATGGAGATCAGGACCTCGTTTTTTCTCCGAATACGGCTTTAGAAACCGATGACGATGCCTCCGTTCATCTTTGGGAAAACCAAGGGACATCGGAATTGCCCGTTTGGGCATTTGTATCCGATCGTTGGATTCAAAGTGACATGTTGGATTTTGGGCGTGGAGCGGCCCCTGTATTTCATGATTTAGACAACGACGGTGATCTTGACTTGGTCATCGCGAATAAGGAGCGTTACGAAGGAGTGGGCAATACACCTGCTGCTCTTGCCCTCCTTCGCAATATCGGCACGGCCAGTGCACCGGCCTTTGAATTGACGACATTGAATGCGCTCAACTTTCAGGAAAATGGCATTGAAAGCATTCACCCTGCCTTGGGCGATCTCGATGGTGATGGCGATGTCGACTTAATCGTTGGAGACGAATTGGGACGTTTGCACCAATACACCAACACCAGTGGAGCCGGAGCATGGCCCAATTGGGAAATGCAGCTCCTTTCAGTTCAAGACAGTGACGGTGATGCCATTGATGTGGGACAATTTGCGACCCCTCAATTGTTGGATCTCGATGGAGACGGAACATTGGACTTGCTCATCGGTGAAAAAAATGGAACCCTCACTTGCTACCAAGGATGCAATGGATCTTGGTGTTTAATTTCTTCAGAAGAGTCGGGACCAGATTGGGCTGGAATAACGGTGGAAAATACACTCGGGATTAACGGATACAGCGTGCCCGCCCTGCATGATGGACCAAATGGATGGCAAGTCTTCGTTTCCAATGAAACAGGAAAGGTGCAATACTTTGGAGAGGTGAACCCAAATGCTCCACATGCTCCACTGACAGAGCTGGAAGCAAACGTTGGAGGAGCACAACCTGGACTTCGCGCCGCCGCGTGTTTTGCGGACGTCGACTCTGATGGGTTCCCTGAAATGCTCATCGGCATCCAAAACGGCGGCATTCGCTGGTATCAGGGGACCATCACTTCGATAGAGAACGTGAATCAATCCGTCCAAGCCTGGGGGGCATTTCCCAATCCTGTTTTAGCCGGCTACGCATTGAATTTGACAGCGCCAGCCGATGCGATACCGCAAAACTACACGGCCCAATGGTGGACTCTCGATGGCCGTAAAAGCGGCTCCTCCGTTGCCATTCAAAACGGTCAGCAATCGGTAATTGCACCTGCAGAGCCCGGCTGTTACGGACTTGAATTAACCCCATTAAAAAAGGGCTCTCCGCAATTGGAGAACCCTTTCTTTATTCGCGTAATCGTTACGAACCGCTAATCAACCGTTCATTCGATCGAGCACTTCCGCTACGCCACGCACAGCCTTTTCGCTTTCAACAAGCAGCGCTTTCTCTTCTTCGTTCAATTGGAGTTCGATGATTTCTTCAATTCCATTTTTGCCCAACTTCACCGGAACACCGATGTACAAATCATTGATTCCGTACTCACCGGTAAGCCAAGCGCACACTGGGAAGATGCGTTTTTGGTCCCGAACAATGGCTTCTACCATTTGCGCGGCGGCGGCGCCTGGAGCATACCATGCCGATGTGCCCAATAAATTGACAATCTCGCCTCCACCTTTCTTCGCACGGTTCACAATCGCATCCAACGCATCCGCATCAATCAATTCCGTCACCGGAATGCCCCCGACAGTCGTATAACGCGGAAGAGGAACCATGGTATCCCCATGTCCGCCCATCAATACGGCTTGAATGTCCTTTGGAGAGCAGTCCAACGCTTCCGCTAAGAAGGCGCGGTATCGTGCAGTATCCAGAATGCCCGCCATGCCCATCACTTTCTTGGAGTCCACCCCAGCTGCTAAATAAGCGCAATAGGTCATCACGTCCAATGGATTGGAAACGACAATGATGATCGCTTCTGGGCTGTGCTCTAAAATCTGACTGGTTACGCTCTTTACGATGCCCGCGTTGGTCGCAATCAAGTCGTCCCGGCTCATCCCCGGCTTTCTTGGAAGACCACTGGTGATGACCACGACCTCAGAACCTGCTGTTCTTGCATAATCATTGGTGCACCCCACGGTTCGGGTGTCATACAAGTTAATGGGAGCGGTTTCCCAAATATCCAAGGCCTTG
>CALGEI010000189.1 GCA_937881575.1 uncultured Flavobacteriales bacterium
CAATGACTTTGTTGCCATACGGGTCGTAACCGGAGTAATTGACCACATTGTTGCCTTGATTCAAGAGGTCATCGGCACCGAACATGTCCAAAGTCAAGAAATTGGGGTCAAGGGCGTCGATGTTGATGTAATCGTTGCCGTTGGGATTCAGTCCGAGTGCCGTCCGTAAATTGCGATCGAATTCGAATTGATTGTCTCCAATCAAACGACCGTAGGTCACATAAAATGCAGATCCGTTGTTGGTGATCGTAGAGTCGTTGCTGTTGATCTCTTTGATGTGAGAGTTCGTAGTCAAACGTCCAAGCGTCCAAAGCCCCGTAGGAGCCAATGAGAAGAAGGCGTCACGGCGTTGCTCGTACTCAAAGCCCATCTGCAATGCGTGGTCTCCAATGTCCCCAGAACCGGCGGCGCTGATTCGGAACTGTGTATTGTTTGTCGTGCTGAACGTATTGCCTTGTGAGCCTGCATAGCTCCAGAGGCCATAGGTGCTGGCTGGACCTTGGCCGTTGAGCAATGCGTTGCCATTTTGGACAGCCAAAAGACTTTCATACGGGCTGTCTTCCTGCTGGTTGTAAGCCTGTTGATCGAACAAGGTGAAGTACTGGTTGTTGATCGCAGCCAACTCGGGATTCCACTGAGAAGCCTGGAATGTAACCAAGGTGTCTTCCCAACCGTTGTGGACAAATCGTCCGCTGCCGGCGTTGTACGCATACGAGTTACGCTTGTACACATCGAACTTACCGACGTGGCCATAGCGGAAGAAATTATCTCCGTGGCTCAAGTCCTGAACACGCTGATAGCTCTGCGAGTAGTCGGCCATGACCTGGTAGAATACATTCTTCAAAGAAGAGGTACTTGCCTCTTCCTCCTCTTCAACAAATCGCTGGGCGAACTTCACGTAGGCTCGCCAGTCAACGCTGGTCACATCCAAGTTGTTTTCCCAATTCATCAGGGAATTGGCATAGCTGTAGCTCGCTCCTTGGCTGTAGTAACCAGTGGCTCCGAATGTCAAAGACGTCGTCTCATTGGTGTTGACGTCAATCTTGGCGACCAAGCTGGCATTTTGATTGGCGGCATTGAGTCGTGTTGGAATGCGCTCGAAGTCATCCGCTGACAAGAAATCAGCTTCGAACAACGCACCGTTGACTTCACCGGTGGAGCTAATGTTCTGACGCAGCGGGTTGGCGATAATGGATGCCCGCGCTTCGTCTGACATGCGGTAGTTGCCGTCGAATGTGGGACGTGAATCTTTCTGGTACGTATAGTTACCGGAGATGAATAGACCCAAAAGCGGTCGGGTGTTGTTGCCTTGAGCGTCTTTGGAAAAGAGGATGGGACCAGACAATGCACCTTCAGCAACATTGTATCCAAACTTGTCAAATCCAATGGCGCTTTCTGCGGTAGGAACGCCGCTAGAAATGATCTCACCTCCACCAAACCATTTCGAAGAAGAGTTCCGCAATGAGATGTTGATGACGCCGCCTGTGGCGTCACCAATGTTCGCTGGAATACCCCCCGTCACGACCTGTACTTCTTCAATCGCTGATTTCGGAAGTGAGCTGGAGCCCCGCACCTTGATGCCATCGATGTATATCCAAGTGGAAGATGGACGAGCTCCACGAATGGAGATGCCACCGCCTGTGCCCGCTGTACCGACACCGGCTACCGTTGTGGCAATGGAAGCCGCAGAACGTCCAGGCATCTTGTCGATGTCTTCACGCGTCACGGTTCCGCCTGATGCGCCACCGTCTTTGTCAATCAAAGGCACCGTGTATTCCACGACCTCAGCCTCCTGCATCAGGACACCCGCGGAGAGCGAGGCGTTGACAAACTGGATTTTGTTGGCCGTGATCTTCACCCCTGTAATCTTCTGGGATTGGTATCCGACAAAACTGATTAGCACGTCATACGTGCCTGGCTGAACCGGTTTGATGGTGTATTTACCATCGAAGTCGGTGTTTGTACCAGAGACTTGGTTGCCGTTTAAAAACAGCACCACGCTCGCGAAGGGCAGTGGGTCCGAGGCATCTAGATCCATGATCTCTCCCTTCAGGGTACCGGAACCAACTTGTGCCGTCAGTGGCCCGAAGGCGAGCACTGCGGCGAATATTAAAGCGATAGGACGCAACATGCGAATCATTTGTTACAGGCGTTCAGACAACAAGTGGGCGTAAATATAGGGCGCAACCTGCGTGCTGCGAAAAAGCGTTAAAACCTTTTTCGAATTGCCGTTGAATCAGCGTTTTGAGCGAGAAGTGAGGGTTTCTCGATGGCCTGTGCGCGATCGATAGGGCCGTTTACGCGGCATGTTTGGCGCTTTTGCGGGCATGTCGACTCAACGGATGGCGTGGACCTTGTCGAAGGCGTGCAAGAGTCTTTGGGTGACCGTATCAGCGCAATCGCTGGCGTCGACCAAAAATCCGTTTCCACCACGGAACGTGCCGGCCACTGCGATACCGCTGCGACTTTCTGGCCGTGCGTTTCATGCGTTTGCGCGTGGCCCGGTCTTGTTTGGTGAAATGTTGGTCTTTGGCGCCATCCCAACCGGTCTGCAACTCCAGCGTGCGTGCGGCCTTTTTTTCATCGGCACTGCGGATGCTCTCGGCCACCGTTGTGGGTGTCTGGCCGTCCCGTGGGGGGCGTTGCCGTCTTTGGGCATCGGCGGTTGTGGCCAACGTGGTCAGAACCAGGAGGAGGGCGAGGGGTTTAAGACGCATGGAGCAAAGATGCGATTTGTTGGGCGAGCCACGCGCTGTAACTCAGTGTTCCGGCCTCAACCAAATGGTGGTCATCGTAAAAGTTGCGAGGTGTTTTGGCTCCAGGCCACGCGTTGCCATCGATGTACGCTAAACCGTCAAAGCACGGAGGCATGTCAAATGTTTCTTCGCACAACTGAGGTGGATTGATGAGGATGAGTTGGATGGAGCGCTCTGCGCAGTGCGTTGAAATTTCTTCAAGATAACGGCACTCGGCGTCTGACATGGAGCGGGTCAAGGATTCACATTCAATGCCGTCTAACGCGTCATATGAACGCGCAACAAATCCTAGCCCGCGGTAGTCCCCTTTCAGATCTTCTGCGAGATGGGGATTGCTTCCGGCCGCTTTGAATCGGCGCACGAAATCGTAGTAGAAGGTTGTAACAAAGGTGAAAATGTCGCCGGATTCAAGCGCCAATGTTCGATACGCCTTTGACCAAGCCGGCGTCCGCAGATTGCTGTTGATGATCCAGTCTTTCGTGCTTTCCAAAGCAGGCGTTGTTGTGCCCCAAATCCAAGGGAAGACGTCCAGCGCAATGCATTCGGGAGAGACATCCATAGAGGCCGCAGGAATCAATGAGGCCGAGTTTCCAATGGTCTGGTTTGATGAGCAAAAGTTGAATCCAGAAAGGCCAAAAGCATTCAAAGCGCTCGGGTCAATGCCCGAGTAGCACGTACTCGAACCGAAGAAAAGTACGTCCTCTTCGTGCAGCTCATTTTTGTTCCATTCGGTGCTTCTTTGGTTCGTAGAACCTGCATTCATCTCTGAAGCGAAGACCGCGTATTCCAGTGTGTATGTTTGTGAGGAGGCAATGAAGAGGAGGAGCCAAACTCCTGCGAGGGCCAACGCAAACAATCCCATTCGTTTGAAAAACGGTCTCATGGTTCAGAATTAGAAATAGATAAAATCCGCTTGGGAGGCGAAGTTTTTCAAAATGAACCAAATGCCCATGCTCGCCATTCCCCACCGCACGGCAGTGAAGGCAGGAGCATTCCATCTCCGCGGCATGGAACC